>JAGOIM010000040.1:7050-10505 GCA_017995665.1 Anaerolineaceae bacterium
AGCCAGCTTTATCTAATTCCTATGATTACTAGTTTACTAGTCCAGGACCTTTACATCGTGTGCCTGGGGGCCTTTGGGGCCGTCTTCAACACTGAATTCAACGCTTTGATCTTCTTTCAATGAACGAAAACCATCGCCTGAGATTGCGCTATAATGCACGAATACATCTTTGTCATTGGATTTGCGGGCGATAAAACCGTAGCCTTTTTCACCATTAAACCATTTGACTGTTCCAACTTCTCTTTCTGCCATGCTTGTACTACTTCCTCTCTTGAGTAAATAAAAAAATATTTGTTTTGGTGTTTACACCGATTTGGGAAAATTCGTTCATAAACTGCCTCAACGAATTAACTTTACTATAAATCGAGTATGCTGTCAATGTTTTTTTACAAAAATTAGCTTGCAGACTCATTTTACTATTTTTTTCCCTTCAACAAGCTCGATAATGCCATACATAAGCAAGGTATAAGCAACACCTTCGTCAAGATTGCCGATTATTGGGAGATTATCAGGAATTATTTCAAAGACACCCATAGTTGGGTTTAAAATGTAAATCAAGCCAACAACAGCCATGACGAAAACTACCCAGCGAGGAAAACCTCTGGATGAGAGTGGTCTAAAAAAAGCTGAACGAGCTGTTTCATTAGATAAGTCGGGGGTGGGGCCGATGTCGATAATTTTAGGGTCTTTCATTTATTTCCTGCTCAGTTATTATACACTAAAAAAACTGTGGCAAGTAAGATTGATAAGAATTGAGAATTTCTTGCAGAACCTTTTCTGCCATATCGAGGTCATCGATCACCGGGTCAAGCAGTAAACTCTGAATTGCCAGTTGGCGATCACCGTGAACGACGGCATCAATGCTCAACTGGGCTGTGGCGACTTCGCGTTGAAGCAAGGCGAGGATGCCTTTCGGTAATTCAAATTTTGTTTCTGCTGTAAAGCCCGATTTATTGACTTTGGCCGGAAATTCAACGATTGCGTTATCGGGTAAGCCGGGAATTGTGCCATTGTTTGGAACGTTGACAGCTTCCCAAACTTTGCCATCGTCATGGAGCATCGATTCAATAATTTCAATTGCGCCTTCAGAATGTGTTTGACTGTAATTTTCAATATGCTCTTTGTTTTGCACATCCTGGGCGACTTTTTGCCAGAGTTCTTCCCGGTTCTTTTCAAAATAAGCCCAGTCATAAAGGTCAAGCTCGTATTTTTCCCACGGTTTGGCATAGCTGTTGCTTATCCAAGGCAAATATTCGCAAAGATGCTCGTCGCCGGGGATTGGAAAAAGTCCAAAATCATCGAAAATTCTATGGGTGAGCGGTTCAAAATCGGGGGAAAGCTCTTTCCAACGTTTCCGGAAGAGCGGGTAGAGATCTTCGCCGGTTTTACGGTCGCGAACTTCAAGCATCCAGGTGAAATGGTTCAAACCGGCAGCGGTGATTTTGAAAAACTGCATACCTTGTTGACCCATCTCGTCATGGGATTTGGCATTTTTGGGGTCAGCATGCGAACTTACAAAGTCGTCGGCGAATTCAATTTGGTAATCTTTCGCCAAAGCTTTGGCAACCATCGCATAACCAATCCCGAGCTGATGACATAGGCCGACCGATTTTATCCGGCTGTATTGGTTAATCAGGTAGCAAATGCGGTGCATCGGATTGGTGAAATTCAAGAACCAGGCATCCGGACAATTTTCTTCCATGTCATGCGTAATTTCGAGAATCGTATTCACGTTTCGTGCGGCATGGGCAAAACCACCCGGTCCGCCGTTTTCTGCATAAGGTTGGCGAAGACCGAGTTTGTTCGTGAGCTCAAAATCCTGCCGCCAAAGCCGTTCACGCGGCTGAACTTCGATGGCGCTAATGACGAAATCAGAGCTTTTTAAGGCGTTTTTGTGTGTGGAATGGCTTGTTATCGTTTTACCGGAACCCCATTCGGAATTGAGCCAATTTGCCAAAGCGGAGATTAGATCCAGCGATTCCTGGTTGTTGTCAACCAAGGCGAGTTCAGCTCCGCGCAAGCTTTCACTTTGCAGTAATTTAATCAGGGTGCTTAAACCAAAGGAATGGCTCCCGGCACCCAGACAGGTAATTTTAGTCATTGGGCCTTGCTTTCTTTTGGAAAAAAATATTCACGACAGATTGCTCTATTCAGAAACCGTCAGACACCAATAGAGGCTTTGTTCGTTGCTGGAATTCAGAGCGAAAACATAGCAATAACTGCCCGGATCCAATTCGACATCGGGAATAAGTAAATACATGTTGTTTTCCGCCGGAACTGGGTTGTATGGAATGCTTTCCCCATCGACTCTGCGTAACTCAAGACGATTACCAACGGTTACGAGGGGTAAGTTCATAACGATTTGGGGTTGTTTGCTCTTGCTAATCGGAAGGTTTTCGAAATTCTCCGGTTGACTTTGTTCCATTTCCAGGGAGGTAAATTGATCGTTTTCGAGAATGAAAACACCTTCTTCAGCCGGAACGGCAGGAAGAACTTGCGCAGGTTTGCTAAGGAATGGAATATCGATGTTGAGCAATGTTGAGCCAATCAGAATACCGATGATAATAAAAACCATCAAAGTCAAACCGTAGAGCAAAATATCCAGCCAAGGCTTGCGTTTTTTTGCCGGTTGAGGCACAACGGGCGTGGGTTGAACTTGAGGTTCCGTCGCACTTACAGGAATTGTCTGGTTTACAGGCATCGGGTTTTCGTCTGAGATATGGGCGGCGGCTTCAGCCGGGCTAACACCTGTGCTCTTGAAAATGCCTACCGGATGTGTGTAATCAGAGAGTTTTTCGCCCGGTTTTGGCGGAATATATTTTTTGCGTTCGATAAAAGCCAATCCTCGTTGCGCAGGACGGTTGGCCGGGTCAAGTTCGAGCGCTTTTTTGAGAAAAACAGTTTGTTTCTCTTCATCTTCGATAATGGCAGAAAGCCAAACCCAAACATCAGCATTTTCCGGTTCTTCGACAATGGCATCCTTAAAATAGCCAAGCGCTTCTTCCATCAGACCTGATTTTGCTGCTTCAATCCCTTTATTTAATGACGATGCCATAATCTCTCTCCGAAACAGAATTTAATGATTATAAAATTTTACCATATGGAAAAAGATAAATTAGAATTATCTAACGAATGGAGGAGTTTATGAAGATTGCAATTATCAGTGACACACATGACAACACAGCAAATGTCCAGGCAGTTCGTCAGGCAGTTTTGGCTGAAGGAGTGGATGCCATTCTGCATTGCGGCGACCTAACCGAAGCCAGAGTTTTAGGCTATTTTGGCGATTTTCAGCTCTATTACACTTTTGGCAATTGCGATTTGGCCGGTATTGTCAGGGATGAGTTGCATCTGCAGGGTGACAGGATTCAGGCAGGATATGATCTAAAGCTAAACCTGAACGGAAAGCGAATTTATGTGACCCACGGTCATATTGACGGCTATTTGGAAAAAGC
>JAGOIM010000182.1 GCA_017995665.1 Anaerolineaceae bacterium
GGTTTAGGAGGAGGGCAGGGAAGGTCATCCTTGGGGGTGCCTTGCCACTTATCGCCTTCGTCAATCAGCATAATCGGAATATCTTCCCAAATCGGGTATTTCCGATCGCAGTTTTTGCAAATCAGCCAATGTTCTTGATAATATTCAAGTTCGCCACCTTTTTCGCGAACGCATACCGGGCAACGTAGTAATTCTAATAATTCTTGATTGATCACAGCTCTCTCCAATTCTCTTTTGGTTTCTTTGAGTCAATATCCATATTTTACCATAGCACAGCTATTTTTTAGGGAACATCATAGCCGGGACCATAGGTATATTTTGCAGGCCAGGCAACATACCAGGTGCGGATTGTGTCCGGTCTGCTTTCACCATTGACCGTAACCACACGGTTGACTTCCACATCGGCGCCCATCACAGCCCAGTCGACCTGTTTGACCGAACCGGCTGCCATACTCGGGTCTTGCGTATAAACCGGAGCGGGTGGTTCCTGAATATTGGTAATACCGGTTGTCCACCAATCCACCTCGCGCCCGTCTGAAGTTGAATAAAACTTCCAGGTCAGCGAAGTATCGGTCGGATAAGTTTCCATCAAAAGCCAATAGGGCGTGTCGTTTCGGAATTTGAAATCAACCAGCGGCATATAAACTGTCGCATCCAGCCCTGCCAGGGCGTTGTCAATCCAGCCGTTCGATTGTTGTTCATAATAACCAACCCGATAGGCATGGGCATGCCTTTCCACAATTGGGAAACCGGCAAAGAAGGCCGCTCTGAAAACCGTGGTGCTCACCTGGCAAATACCACCGCCAACACCGTCGACAGTTTGGTCACCAACGATGATCGGAGCTTCGGCAAAACCGTTATCAAGGCTGATATCGGTTAGATACTCCGCCATCGAAAAAACTTCGCCCGGACCAACCATAACGCCATGAAAAGCGGCGGCACCGGCGCGAATGTTCTGAACGCGTGCAGCATCAGAGCCATAATAGTAGGAGGTTTCTTCGTGGATAAGTTCCGTGATTCCCAAATCGGCCGCCAGGCTGTCGTCTTTGACGCCCGGTTCAACCGTTTTCATCACCAAGGTGGCTTCGTGCTCACCATTTTCAAGCTTTTCAATGATTGCATCGACGCTTTTTTCAAGGTCAACCGAACCACCCGTTTGAGCATTGGCGATAACTTCAAGTTGGCGCGTGTCATCATTAAAAATCATGCGTGCATTCACCGGGTCAACTTGCAAAGCCGGCGAAATATTGCCGATGTAAACTTCCAAAGCAGGCCGATTGAGGCTAAGCTGAATAGTGCGCCCTTCAGCTTCGCCCTTTTCTTCAAAAACCAAGAGGCTGGCCAGGTCTTGTGGCTGAATTATCCATGGTTCGTGCCCTGAATTAATATCGGAAGCATGAATGGTAAAGGGCTGGCTCAAAATTGTTTGCGCCAGGTTTGCGGTTTGGTCGGCATTGACGGTAATCGGAACCTGCTCTTTGGTCTCCAGGCTGATTTTGCCATTCTGTTGCAACAAAAGGAAAGGTTCAATTTTGCGCAAAGTCGCCAAAACGTCAACTTTCTTGCCCGTCTGCCCTTTGATTAGCTCCACATGAGCATTTTCAAGGCTGACACTCGGCTCAATCAAGGCAACGTCCGTTTGTGCTGCTAATTGCTGAACCTGTTGATAAGCTTTCGCCTGGTCGTAGACAATAGACGGGTTAATTTCTATACCTGAGGTAATAGCCCGAAATTGCTCGCTCAGATTTGCCAAGCCTTTTTTCGAATGACCAATCGCGAAAGCCTGATTTGCGGCTTCAATCTGGTCAAAAGAAAAGCCAAGTGCTTCGGGCGTATAAGCCCATTCGTTTTGCCCGTTGCTCAGCTGGAGCTGGCCAAGCTTGCCATAAGTCAGTTTGCTGTTCAATTCAACGACAGCTTGCCCGAGGGTCAAGCCCGAAAGGTCAACTCCGGCAACGCTCACACCGGGATAAATTCGATCGGCATAATTCTTTCGATAGACTCCGGCGATAACTGCTATAACCAGGCTGGCAATCACGAGCCCGCCCAAGACGACAATCAGGAACTGAGGCAGCCGTGGGCTTTTTTTCTTACGTGCCATGACGGCAACGTTTTGAGTATCTTCATTTTTTTCATTCATAGTTTCACCTTAAAGGAAGGCATCAATCCTTCAGACAAGTTTACTATATTTGAAAGAGGGATGAAAACCGGGCGCATTCGGCAGGTAGAAAATGTTTATACAAAACAAGCTTATGAGTCCAGGTTCAGGAAATGCTAAGAAAATGAAGCAAAAATTCTCATAATTTTTTGCTATGCTATAATGATTAGCTGATGGACTGTCCAAAGGCAGCTGAATGGAGCTATGGAAACTAAGCGCACCTTACCAAAATTAAACAAGCTGGTTTTTTCCTGTGCCTTGAGTGTTTTGGCTTTGAGTCTGCTGCTTTCAAGTTGTTTGCCGACCGGCAGACCCTCAGACGGACAACCGGGAATTGGGAGTGCCGGACTGGGCAGTCTTAGCCCGAGTTCGACGCCAAGCCCTTCGCCAACCGCCACCTCAACGCCCTGGCCCACTTTTGCAGCCCCGCTTGAAGATATGCCAACCCCGGCTCCTCCTCCCGCCAATCCGGCAGATTTACCTGATGGGACGAGCATCTGGCTTTTCCTCGGTGCGGAAGAAGAAAAACCGGTTCGCGGTCGGACGAATGCGATTCATTTGCTCCTGGTGAATGAACGGCTTTCAAAAGCGAGCCTCATTTCAATTCCGGGCTCGACCTATCTTTATTTACCGGGCTTTGGAATGGGCAGATTTAATTCCGCTTATCCTTTGGGCGGGATGAAGCTGGTTTACGAGACGCTTGCCTACAATTTTGGCTTGTGGCCCGACCGCTACGTCGTGGCACACGAAACTGAATTTAAATGGCTGG
>JAGOIM010000183.1 GCA_017995665.1 Anaerolineaceae bacterium
ACTCAGCAAAAACATTACTCCATCGACCTGGCAAAGCACAACCTTGCAGGCAAGAGCAACGTTATCATCGAATTCAGAGTTTTGGGAAAAACTGCCGGTTACTGGCAAATTGACAACATCATGATTGGCGACCTGAGCTGCGAAATTGTCCCCGGTGGCGCAGTTGCCGGTTATGTAACCGATACCGACCATGCAAACGCCCGTCTGATGGATGCCCGCGTTGAAAGCAATCAAGGCTTTGGCACCACTACAGCATCTGTCGATCCGGCCGGAAACGGACTTTATTGGTTCTTCCAGCCGACCACTGCTTCGCAGGAAAACGTCAGCTTTACAGTCACCAAAACCGGTTTTGATCCGACAATCGAAACTCGGACGGTCAAAAAAGACCTGATCAACCGACACGACTTCCAACTGGGTAGCGGCGGCGAACCTATCATTCCGCTTGACTTCAGCCTCTACATGCCTTTGATCGTAAAATAAGCTTATTCCATTACGAATAATAAAGCGGACCGGAAATTATCCGGTCCGCTTTTCCTTTAACATAAGCAGGAAACAGGGAGCGGGAAAAATTTTTCTCTCGTACCGAAATCGCCTTTTTGGCAAAAAACGGAAGCTCAGGAGACTCACTATCGTACGGGCAGGTCCAAATCAGGAATGCAAAATAATCGCCCACCCTCGTAGGGCGCGATTGAATGGGCTATTAACCTCTTGATTGGTAAGCGGCGCGCCCATTCAATCCGCCGTCGCGAACCTTAAGAACGACTAACGCTATGTACGTATTAAATGAATTTCCGGGTGGGGTTCTATAGCACCCGATGCAAAGCGAGCGGTGTATCTCCGCCAGAGAACGCTTATCCGGTCAAACATTGGCGGTCAGAGTCAAGCCCTGACCGTACAGCTTTACTATCAAAACTTGGTTTTATATATTTAAAATTTGACCGTACGGGCAGGTCCAAATCACGAACGCACAATAATCGCCCAATCTGCCAGACACAACACTATACAGGCAATTCCAAATCACAAGCGCACAATTATTGAACATATCGGAAGATTTTCCATTACACATTCAAGTAAGTGTACGGGCAGGTCCAAATCAAGAATGCTCAATAATCGCCCAATCAGCCAGACCTGCCCAACGCAACAACTGCTCTGTGCTGGGCGGCTTTGACGGATTGGGCAAGCTCACAAGGCTTCCGCCCCGAACCCACCCGTAACATTTGATTTTTCGGTATATACCAATTATTTATGAGCGATTAATGAAGGTTGCGGAAATTAATATCAACCATCAGGGAAAACCCTGTCAAACGCTTCCTCATAGCTTTCATTTCCATGGATTAAATGCATTAGATGATAGGCAGGATTGAACCCATCGGGAAAGATAGTGCCATGTTCACCCTCTGTGTAAAAAGCATTGTCCCAGTTAGTGGTATCATCGAAAAGGGCAGAAACTTTAAAAAAATCATTGTAAAACTTTGCCCCACTCAAATTTGCCTCCTCCATATTTGCCCCACTAAAATTAGCCTGCCATAAATATGCCTCACTCAAATTCGCTCCTCTCAAATCTACCCCACTCAAATTCGCGCCATAAAGATTTGCTTTACTCAAATTCGCCTGCCACAAGTTTGCCACACTCAAATTCGCCTTCCATAAGTTTGCCTCGGTCAAATTTACGGATCCCAAATCTGCCCAACTCAAATTTGCTTCCAACAATCTTGCCTCATTTAAACTCGCCCGCAATAAACTTGCCCCACTCAAATTCGATTCGTCTAAGCCCGCTCCATTCAAATTTGCCCCTTCCAAATTAATTCCTTTCAAAGAGCCATCTTGTAACCATCCCTGTAGTTTGAGCAACCGTACAGCTTCGATAGCAAAGCTATGATTAGGGCTGCCCATTTGGAGGATCAAGCGTTTCTTTTCTTCCCGAATTTGAGCTGCCTGACTGGCATTCCCAATCAACAAAGTAGCAATTCCCGCTCCAATCAATTCAGTTCGTAAATCGAACAATAGAGAATATAAATTTTGCTTTTCTGACTCTGGAGGGAGAAAATGACAAACAACTCCTACAAACATCAAGAATAATGCGATGCCATCCTCTAAACCAAAATAGGTTTTCAGCCACTTTTTCAGCCTGTCAGAAGGTTTGTCTTTACCCTTGGTACCTTGAGTTTTTTTCATTGCCTTATGCCCTTTTCCCTAATTTATTGATATTTAAAAATTACTTGCCAGAAAGAAAAAACAGAGGATTGAAGACTCAAACCTCTGTTTTGATTTTAAAGATTACAACAGCAAATTTAGCTGAGGAACCGAGCTAAATATAACAACCAGGCAAGCGATTGAAGGTCAAAAAGCACCACCAGGAAGCGGGCATGAAGGTCAAAACCAGGGCAACGATGATGACGATAACCACTGCAATTATAAGGCAATTGGCAAACCAGGACCTGCGCGGTTTGTCTTCGCGGCTGGGCTGGGGCGCAATCGGACGCTGGGGTCGGGGTTGTTCAACATTTTGATAAACCGGTTCTGGCTTGGTCGGTTCAGCTTCTTCAACTACTTGATGTGCACTATAGGTTGGCACTTGTTGGGCATAAGTTGCGGCTTGCTCCCATTCGAAGCTCATTGCCGTATTTTCTGCCAGGGTAATCAAATCCCCGTTTGCCAGCAGTTTGGGCGCACTCAGACGGACACCGTTGAGGAAGGTTCCATTGGTGGAACCGAGGTCTTCAATATAAACGCCATCTGTTTTGACGATAAAACGAGCATGGCGACGAGAAATTTCCGGATCGGGTACGGCAATATCGCTGGACATGTCACGACCAATGCTGACTTCGGCTTTGTCGAGATAGAAGCTGGAGCCGGGGATAGGACCGGAGCGCATTACAATTTGGGGTTTAGTTTCAGCCATGATTTCTCCTGAATAACTTGCTC
>JAGOIM010000041.1 GCA_017995665.1 Anaerolineaceae bacterium
CGATTCAGCCCGAATTCCTCGAGCATACGCGAAAGTTGAGTGTTCTTTTCAGCCAGGATGGCTAAAAAGAGGTGCTCTGTCGAGATATAATCATCCCCCATTCGGGTTGCTTCGGTTTTTGCCAAATCGACAACCATTTTTACCCGTGGGGTTAAAAAGACTTGTCCGGTCGGTCCGCCGAAGATATTCGCTTTCGCAGTATTTCGCAAAATATTATCCAGGCGATCTACAATTTCACCGGGAACAACATTCATGGCTTCCAGAATTTGGCTGACAAAACCCTCCGGTTGCTCAATTAAAGCGAGTAGGATATGCTCAGAGTCGACCTGATTATGGCCGTAGCGCTGAATAATCTCTGCCGCTCTCGCTGCGGCATCTTGCGCTCTCTCTGAAAATTTATCAAAACGCATCATAGTGTTTTTTCCTCTGTTTTTTCTGTGTTAAACAGCTTTAAATAGCTGTTGCAACTAATGTTCCAGATTTAGTTTAAGGGATAGCTATAAGAAATAAATTAATTATCTTGAATTTGATGAAAAACCCCGGAAATTTAGAATTTCCAGGGTCATTTCTGCTAAGGTTTTGTGAACTCAAACTTCCACGGCCCTCGCACTGAGCCACTCCCTGCTTCAACAATCAAAGCCTGAAGGGCAACTTGCGCTGCTTCATCCGCAGAAAAACCGGAAGCCTCTGAGATTACCGGCTGACCGGCAGAACACTCAAGCCCAAGCCCCGGATATGTTTCATTCAACACCGCCTGCATATAAGGCAACCGATATGGTGCGCAGTCGCTCGTTTCCAAGATTTGCGTTGAAAGTTCGATTACCTCAAACTCAAGGTGCTTGCCTGTTAAATCACTTGGGATATCCTGGAAAATGATTTCATCAATTTGATATGTGGCATCTGGTTTTGATTCCAGACAGCGCTCAATTTCGTTATACTCAGGTTGATACAAGCAATAGCTGTTGAGATCTTTTTGGTAGAGTCTCTCGTAAAACCGGGTGCTTGCGATGTTGTAATAGCTCTCACCGCCCTCGACGGAAAGGCCCACCTTGCTGACATACCAATTTCGCCAGTCCTGAAGCGGGAATTTCACTCTAACAATCAGTTCATTTCCTTTTTGGGAAACATGAATCATCTCAAGCGTCAAATCAGATTCCGTCGCCCGAAGCGGCTCATTAATCCAGTTTGATATAATGAGTAAATCGCTCAAATCAGGTGTTGGAGTTGGCTCTTGTGGCTTGCTGCAAGCCGAGAGTAAAGTCATCACCAGAAAAAGTGTAACAATCAGGTAAATTTTCTTATTTCGCATTCTAATTCCTTTCTCGCCATCATCAACGTTTGATGGTTTGGAAACGGTTTCTCTCTTTATACCCTATTTTTGAAAAGTCATTTCAGGGCTTATTTCCAGAAATTATAGTATCAACATTGCATCGCCAAAAGAGAAAAAGCGATAGTCATGTTCTTTGGCACTCTCGTAGGCTTGCATAATTTTATCTTTACCGGCAAAAGCACTTACCAACATCAACAAGGTCGATTTTGGCAAATGAAAGTTGGTAATCATCAAATCAACACATTTAAATTCATACCCGGGGATGATGAACAAGCTGGTCTCGCCTTCAAAAGCTTCGCACAGCCCGGATTGGGAGGCGCTTTCAAGCGTCCGGACACTGGTTGTGCCAACCGCAATCACACGACCGCCATTGGCTTTCGTTTCTCGAATCTTAGCTGCAACCTCTTCGCTCAAACTGCACCATTCCTTGTGAATCAGATGCTCTTCCGCGTTTTCTTCCGTCACCGGAGCGAAGGTATCCAAACCGACTTTAAGTTCAATCTTCGCCAGTTTTATTCCTTTGGCTTCAATTTTTGCCAATAATTCCGGCGTAAAGTGCAAACCGGCCGTCGGTGCGGCTGCTGAACCTGGTTTATGGTTATAAACCGTCTGATAGCGTTCCGGATCTCCGGCATAGCCATGGATATAAGGTGGCAATGGCGTAGATCCCGCTTGTTCAAAAAACTTTTCAATCGGCTCAACAAAACGCACAAGGCGCTTGGAACCGTCTAAAACCTGGATAACTTCTGCCAAAGGACCTCTATCAATCGCAAATTGTCGTCCTTCTTTCATTCCGCTGCCGCCAACCAAACATTCCCAGTCACAATCATCCACTTTATTCAACAGCAAAATTTCAATTTTGCCACTTCCCGGCAGTTTGCGTCCATAAAGTCGGGCAGGTATAACACGGGTCTCATTGACAACTAAAAGGTCACCCGGCCTCAAATAGTCAATAATGTCGTAAAAATGCCGGTATTCAAGTTCACCGCTCTTTCGATCCAGCACCAAAAGTTTGGAGTGGTCCCGCGGTTCAGCCGGAAACTGAGCAATGAAATGCTCAGGCAAATCGTAAAAAAATTCTTCAGTTTTCATTCTTCGAATAAGCTTGCTTGTGTATTATTTTTTGGTTGAAAAACCCGGTCAAAATGTTGGTAAGCCAGTTGAGTGGCAACCCGTCCCTGGGCAGTTCGGTCGAGGAAGCCCAGCTGTAAAAGATATGGTTCGACCACGTCCATGATTGTTTCAGATTCCTCACTAACCGATGCCGCAATTGTGTTCAAGCCCACCGGTCCGCCATCATATTTATCGATGATTGCCAACAAGACTCGCCTGTCCATCTCATCCAAACCCAATGGGTCAATGCTGAGCATGCCAAGCCCCTCTTGAGCAACCGACTTTGTAATCATCCCATCAGCGCGAACATCTGCAAAATCGCGGACACGGCGTAAAAGACGCAAAGCAATCCGAGGTGTTCCTCTCGCTCTGCGCGCGATTTCTTGTATTCCATCTTCTTCAAAGGGAGTATTCAACAAAGTTGCCCCTCGGCGAACAATTGTGGCAAGCGATTCCTGATCATAATAATCCATCCGATAAACCGCCCCAAAGCGTGCCCGCAAAGGAGCCGACAACAAAGCCAAGCGAGTTGTTGCTCCTACGACCGTAAAGCGCGGCAACTTAAGCCGAACAGATTTCGCAGCCGGACCCTTGCCAATCACGATGTCAAGTGCATAATCTTCCATTGCCGGGTAGAGAATTTCTTCCACCATTTTGCCAAGTCGATGGATTTCGTCAATAAACAAAATATCACCGGCACGCAAATTGGTTAGAATTGCAGCCAAATCTCCCGCCCTTTCAATCGCCGGACCGGAAGTTACTCTGATATTTACACCCATTTCTGAGGCTAAAATATGCGCCAAGGTCGTTTTCCCCAAACCGGGAGGGCCGTGAAACAAAACGTGCTCAAGTGCTTCGTCGCGATTTTTGGCAGCCTGAATTTGAATCAAAAGATTGTCCTTAACGCCTTGCTGCCCAATCAAATCATTCAGAGTGGTCGGACGCAAAGCCAGGTCAATTTTGTCTTCAATTCTCTTTGCTGCCAGAATGCTGTTATCTTCTTTGGCTTTCATAGGGGAAAATTATACCCTCAAAAGATGGAATATTGTTCTAAAATCGGTTTATAATAGGCGCATGAAATTATCTATAGTAGTGCCTGTATACAACGAAGAGAAAAATCTTCCTGAGCTCTTCGACCAAATCCTTACAACGCTGAAGGATGTCGATTATGACTGGGACCTGACTTTCGTCGACGATGGCAGTAAAGATCGCAGCCAGGAAGTGATGAAAGATTTGCAGTCCAAGTATCCCAATCGGGTGCGGAATATTATGTTTCGCCGTAATTATGGGCAAACTGCGGCAATTGTTGCCGGAATAGATCATAGCGATGGTGATATTGTCATCCTTATGGATGCGGATTTACAGAATGACCCGGCAGACATTCCTGTCTTACTGGCTGAAATGGATAAGGGTTACGATGTTGTCAGTGGTTGGCGCAAAGATCGCCAGGATAACGCTATAACACGCACGCTTCCTTCACACATTGCCAACAAATTGATATCAAGCGCTACCGGTGTGAAATTGCACGATTATGGTTGTACTCTTAAAGCATATAAACGGGATGTTTTAGATAATATCAATTTATACGGAGAAATGCACCGTTTTATCCCTGTCTTTGCCAATGATGTCGGTGCAAAAATTAGTGAGGTCGTTGTCCGCCACCACCCGCGTAAACATGGTAAAGCAAATTATGGTCTGGAGCGTACTTTCAAAGTCCTTCTGGATTTAATTACAGTCAAATTCTTGATGCAGTATTCTAAAAAGCCGATTTATTTGTTTGGCAGCATTGGCGGCGGGATGATTCTCGTCGGTTTAGCCCTCTTTATCTGGTTAGTTATCCGAAAATTTGTTACCACAACGGGCATTTTGACCTCGCCCTTCTTCCAAATCGCAGTAATGCTATTTTTGCTCGGATTCATTGCCATCCTAATGGGCTTAATTGCCGAATTATTGATGAGGACTTACTTTGAATCACAGCATAAAAAAACTTATAACATAAGGGAAATCACAGAGCCAGAACAAGAAGTGTCTGACTAACATCTGTGATTTCCCTGAATATCCTAACTGCTATTTTGGTGGCGTTATTTCTTGCAGTTGTCGCAACAACATATCGTCGGAATTATTCGGCAAAAGTAAATTAATTTCGCCATTATCCCAAGATAAAACAACCTGATAGTCCATCAGCATTGGAATGATTGCATTGCGGACAAAGGCATTGTTTTCATCGGAGAAACCATTCCATTTGTTCTGAATGTTCGTTTTAACCTGTTCCATCACAATTGCCTTCCAGCGATGTTCTTCAAGTAATTCATAAAAATGGTCAAGATAAACACGGTTATCTGCCATCGCCATTTCCATCAGAAAGACTTTTTCATAATCAGGGTCCATCTCAATGCCTTCGATTTCGCCCATTGTCAACAATTGTTTTTCCGTGATGAAAAGAATATCGCCCGGCTCTTCTTCCAAGATATCCATTACTTCGTGAATTTGCTCCAAATTTGTTGCTTTTACCGGATCAGCTTTAAAATTCCAGCTTCCGGAGCGCATAAATGCAAACACTGAGGGAACAAAACAGATAAAGACAAGCAACATCACCGGAAGTTCATTCATTTTCATGGGCTTAAATTCTTGCGCAGGTTCATCAGAAACCAAAGAACCACTCAGAATTTCCAAACTAATCAATAGGAAGAAGACGAGGAATGCATCCATATTATGCAAATCTCCCCCTCCACCAATCTTTATACTGACCAGAATTCCACCCAACATAAAGACAGCCAAAATACCGACCAATCCCAGCCAACGTAACCAATGCAGCTTTGCAGTTTTATTTTTCATCAAGTAGAAAATGACAGCCAGCACTAATGGAAGACAGACCATCCCTATTGCCGGCAAGATACCCAATAAAAATGTGTTATTTGGTAAAAGCCGGTACCATAGCAAACCTGAGCTAAAAGCGGAATCAAAAAAAGCAGGATTCTCACCGGAAAGAGACTGGTAGAGTTGCTTGCTTGCGAAGCCGGCGAGCAAACCTGCCACCCCCCAGATCAATGGCATTTTAAGGTAATCAAGCCATTTGCGAGGATTAATCGGAGTCTCAATCAGATAAAGAGCAATAGCCATTAATGCCGGAACCGGAATCCAGTTGATTCGACTAATTCCAGCCCAGAGCGATGCAAGAACAACGAAAAGCAGCGTCCTGAAAGGCTTTTCTTTGTTGTATCCAAGCAAAACCAAAATCACACAAACGCTCAGATGATAGTAAACAGCACCTTGGAAAAAGAATAAAAAGGCAAAGGCTGTAAGCAAATAAGTTGGCAGTTTGAGTTTTGGGCTGACTCTTTTAGCCATCAGGTAAGCTGCCCAGCCCGTCATGCCCAGCCAGAGCAAAACCTGCCACAATCGATGTACAAGTATGGATTTGATATTAAACAAAAAAGGTATTGCTTGCAAGATGTATCGACTGGGATGCAAGACCGGCAAAGGCATTTGCCTTCCGTATAATTTTTCGGAAAAGAAAAGCGAAGCATTAAAAATCCGACTGCCTTCTGACCAGCCAAGCGAGAAAGGAGAGTTTGATATTTCCGGAACAAATGCAAAAGACCGATACAAAAGTGCTCCAAAAAGAATCGCCCCAATCATCACTAATTGTGGCTTCTTAAAACTGTCGAAAATCAGGCTTAGGAAACCAATGACAGCCCCAAGCAAAACAAGCAGAAAAAGTCTGTATTCGCCTTTTGCATAAAAATCTTGAGGGACGGTGTAAAACAAGACAATTAGCAAGCCAACCACAACAGCAGAAGCGATTGTGAAGAAAGTTTGAGAGATTCCTTTCTTCTCAGGCAACTTTATTTGAGGCTTAACGATTGAGAGAACCAAAACCAGCAGTAATGCAAGACCACTCATGGCAACAAAAAAGAAGGGAATTCCTCTTATATTTCGAAAATTGTGAAGCAAAATCCATAGGCCGGTCAAAACCAAAAGCACAGAAGCATCCCGCAAATAAGCTGAGACTTTATTTTCAATTTTCATTTTCATTCTCCAAATTCCTGTTGTCTTGTTTCCCGGCGATAGTGTCGCCAATGAAAAATGCACCCGGCAAACTTACAACCATCCATAAAATCCTCAAGAAAATTGCCAATGCAAGGCTGGTTTGAATGGAGATTCCTCCCAGAGCCGAAAACAAATTTGTTACCGTAACTTCCTGCAAGCCTAAGCCGTTGATAGAAATCGGTAACAAGGTAATGAAATAGGTCAGGCTCCACAAGCCTGCAATTGTCAGGATTGGCAGATCCTCACCCATCGCATTGATAAAGACTTTGATTATCAGATAAATGCAAGCCTGATGAATGAGAGTAAAGCCAAGCGCTTTTACAAGGCTCATCGGTTGTTTCAACCAATATTTCAAACTATCTAAAATGTTGGCAAATGTCCTCTTAATCCAATTCCAAATCTTGCCAAAAAAACCGGTGCCAGCAGCAAAGGCAAAAGCTCCTTCTGTTGGTTTACTTTGGATCATAGGCAGGAATTTCAATGCAAAAGGTAAGGCTAAAACCATTCCACTCATGCCCACTAACCTGTCTACAACCAAGGATGCTGTGGACAATGCCACGCTTAACCCCGCTCTGACAGCCCCGGCTAACCTTAGCACATCACCGCCAATTGTTGATGGCAAAACATTCGAAGCAAAAAGTCCGGCAAAAGTCAACTTCAGGCTGGTTTTTGCATCAATTTTTTCTTCGCTTGCGGCCAAGAGTGTATGCCAGCGTCCCCAGGTTGAAAACCGTGAAATAAGTCCAAGCAGTAAAGCGATAACGAAAACCCACCAGGGAATATCTTTAAAGCTATCCAGTGCTTCCTGCCAACCCACTTTGGACAGTATATAAACCATTACGCCTACAGCGACAACTGTTCCGACCCACCTCACAACAGTCATAATGGATTTTTTATTATCTTTGTTCCCGGGTTTTTTCAGGTTCTCCATTAACTATAGCCCTTGCCTTCATCCATCACAATCGATTCTCCTTAGTAGAGCGTCATTATAATGTAACAAGCCTGTCTTTGAAATATGGATCTTTTTCCTGTATGATTAGAGAGTTAGATTTTAACAAAATGATGGAGGCTGAAATGCAAAAAATTGAAATTAACCCATATCACTTATCACTAAACCCGCATTTCCTTTTCGATAAGCAAACGCTGTTACTCGCATCCGGCGATTTTGAATCCGGGGATTTTAACGAAATGACAATCGGTTGGGGCAGCATTGGCACGATGTGGAATAAGCCTTTCGTTCAAGTTGTTGTTCGACCAAGCCGTTACACCTTGCATTTCATGCAAGAATACCCCGATTTCACTGTTTCGGCTTTCCCTCCTGAATTTAAGAAAGCGCTCAACATTCTTGGCACCCGGTCAGGTCGCGATGGCAAAAAACTTCCCCAAACCAATTTGACGGCAATTGCCTCCCAAATTGTGAAATCACCTTCATTTGAGGAAGCCGAATTAAGCATTGAGTGTAAAACCATTTATAGCAGCGAATTCGACCCGATAAATTTTATCGACCCCAGCATTAAAGATGTTTACCCCGATAAAGACTATCATTTCGTCTTTTATGGTGAAATTGTCCATGTTTTAGGTGCCGAGAAATACCGCTCCATTATCTAAGTCGATAAAAACCGCCTAAAATCGTCCAGGCAAGTTATAATAACCGGCAGAGAATTGGAGAGAATATGAACGAAGAGAATATTCGTGTATTAGTTGCCAAACCAGGCCTCGATGGCCACGACCGTGGAGCCAAAGTTGTTGCCCGTGCTTTGCGCGATGCTGGTATGGAAGTAATCTACACCGGTTTACGCCAAACCCCTGAAATGATTGCCGAAGCAGCCCTGCAAGAAGACGTTGACGCAGTTGGGCTTTCAATCCTTTCCGGTGCGCATAACGCCCTGGTTCCCCAGGTTATCAATTTGCTTCGTACTAACGGGCAAGATGACGTGGTTGTCTTTTTAGGCGGAATCATCCCCGAAAGTGACCATCAGGCAATGTTCGATGCCGGGATTTACAAAATTTATGGGCCCGGAACCGATACAAACGACGTTGCCAGTGATATTGAAGAAGCAGTTAAGGCGAAACGAGCTTCCAAATGAACTTAGCTAATGCATTGAGAGAGGGCAGCAGAATCGCCCTTTCTCGTGTTTTAACGCAAGTAGAAAATGATACAGCTCAGGGTCAATTGGCCCTTGATCAGCTTTTTCCCTACACCGGAAACGCCCATAAAATTGGAATCACCGGTCCCCCCGGTTCAGGCAAGAGCACGATGGTTAACGCCCTTGCCAAGCAATTGCGTAAGCTTGAGAACAATCCTCGTGTGGCAATTATCGCAGTTGACCCGACCAGCCCCTTTAGTGGTGGTGCAATTTTGGGCGACCGCGTCCGCATGCTCGATTTACAAAGCGATCCCGGCATTTTCATCCGCTCGATGGCTTCCCGCGGCTCATTGGGCGGGCTTTCTAGCTCGACCCAAGCCCTCAGTCAGGTTTTTGATGCCGCTGGTTTCGATTTCGTTCTGATTGAAACAGTTGGTGCCGGGCAATCGGAAGTTGAAATCGTCAACCTTGCCCACACCACAATCGTCGTAGACATCCCCGGCTTAGGCGACGATATTCAATCCATCAAAGCTGGAATTCTCGAAATTGCCGATATTCTAGTCGTCAATAAAGCAGACCGACTCGGCGCTGATCAGAGCGCTCGCTATCTCAAATCAATGATTGCCATGGGCTATCGCCCGCTTGCAAGTTCTGCAGGAAAACACCGCCTGGCAGATGCGCTTTCAAAAGAAGATTTGCCCGACGACATGAACGAAGAAAACCTCTGGTTACCACCGGTTCTGAAAACGATTGCCAGTGAATATGTTGGCATCGAAGAATTGGTAGAAGCAGTCCTCAAACACCAGGCTTTCCTCAATAATACCGGTCGATGGCAACAAAAAGAAGCCTGGACCTTACGCGAAATTGTCCGGAAACGTCTTTCCGGAAATCTAATGGCGGATTTTTATAACAGTTTACCTGAAGGCAAACTGGACGAAATTATGGATGAGGTAATTAGCCGAAAAACCTCACCGAATGCCGCCGTCACGAATTTATTGACGTATAATCAAAACAAAAATAAGTCGGAATCAACGGAGTAATTATGGAAAGAACCTTGATTAGAGACCTGAAGGATAAAATTGACCAACAGGTTACATTAAAATGCTGGCTGCAAACTTTACGCGACCAAAAAAGCATGCAGTTTCTCGTCGTCCGCGACAGAACCGGTCTGGCTCAGGTTGCCCACTGGAAAAAAGGCAATCCCGAACTGGCAGAGCTCATTTCAACACTCGGCACTGAATCTGCCCTGACGCTCACCGGCAAAGTTGTTGCCAATGAGGTTGTCAAACTTGGTGGAATTGAAATTCAACTTGAAGAAATAAAAGTTGAAAACATGGCCGAAGCACCCCTGCCTTTTGAGCCCTTCAGCGACACATTGCCCGACCAGGATTATCGCCTCGATTGGCGCTATCTCGATTTGCGTCGCAATCGCAATCAGCTGATTTTCCAAATTCAAACCACACTCGAAGAAGCTATGCGCGAATATTGGCTGGCGAATGACTTCGTTGAAATCCATTCTCCGAAAATTATGGGTACTCCCAGCGAAAGCGGTGCTGAGCTTTTCAAGGTTGACTATTTTGACCGAACTGCCTACCTTGCTCAATCACCTCAGTTTTACAAACAAATGGCCCAAGCAGCCGGTTTTGAACGCATTTTTGAAATTGGACCCGTGTTCCGCGCTGATCCATCCTTCACTTCCCGTCATATGACCGAATTCACCGGTGTCGACTTTGAGATGTCCTGGATTGACAGTCATGAAGATATCATGGCATTTGCTGAAAATTGGCTCGCTCATGCTTATAAACGCGTCAATGAAAAGCACCATGA
>JAGOIM010000184.1 GCA_017995665.1 Anaerolineaceae bacterium
AACGTATACTGGATGGACTACTTAGCAGAAAACCGGACAACAACTTTGGACAGTATGGCACGAATATTTGAAATAAATCCGGCAAGAATGAAATTAAAGCTTGAATATCTCAAAGGAAAACCAAAAAATAAATGAATCTTTGCATCCATGGACATTTTTATCAACCACCACGGGAAGACCCGATTTCAAATTATATTCCTTCAGAGATTGGCTCTGAACCATTCAACAATTGGAATGAAAAAATTTTAGCGGAATGCTATGAACCAAATGCCTTGGCAGGCAATTTTGGCAAAATTAGTTTTAACATCGGACCAACGCTGTTTCGTTGGATGGTGGCTGAAAAACCGGAAGTTGCCCAATTAATCGTTGAACAAGAACGGGAAAATTTTGAAAAGTTTGGGATTGGCAACGGGATGGCGCAAAGTTTCCACCATACAATTTTGCCTTTAGCGACAAAAGCAGACAAAATCACCCAAGTCTATTGGGGGATTTCTGATTTTGAGATGCGATTTGGTCATAAGCCACAAGGAATTTGGCTGCCGGAAACTGCGGTTGACATCGAAACGCTCTGTGTCTTATCTGATTTAGGCTTGAAATTTACCATTTTGGCTCCCTGGCAGATTGAAACACCGGATGATCGAAAAGCGGGTGCCTATCTGATTGAATTACCCGAAGGACGTGAGCCCTTTATTGTTTTCCCCTATAATCGCGAATTGAGCACGATGATTAGTTTTATTCCCGAATCAACATCGAATGGGGACCATTTTTTGCAAATCGTTCGAGAAAAAAACCAGGGTGAAGAAAATGGTTTGACTTTTGTTGCCAGTGACGGTGAGTTATATGGTCATCATCAGGTTTTCAGAGATAAATTTTTGACCTATTTGCTCAATTCAGAAGAGCAAAACCCTGATGTTCGTTGGAATTACCCCGGTCTCTGGTTGACTGAGAACCCTGTCGAAACCAAGGCTCATTTGCATTCTCCTTCTTCCTGGTCGTGTTTTCACGGTGTGCA
Organism: Anaerolineaceae bacterium; assembly: GCA_017995665.1. GTDB lineage: Bacteria > Chloroflexota > Anaerolineae > Anaerolineales > Anaerolineaceae > Mesolinea. The sequence goes on from JAGOIM010000184.1 coordinate 1,013, forward strand.
ACGTTGGCAAAAGGAATGTGACTGCACGCCCGGTGCAGATTGGAAAGAGCCCTTGTTCCGTTCGATGCGGACGATTGCCGATTGGCTGGATGGCGTATATGCTGACTTTATGAAGAATTTTGTCGCCGATCCCGCGAGATTTAGGAATGAATACATCAAAGTTTACAATGGCCAAATGAGTTTGGCTGAATTGTTGGATCAAGAGGGAAACTCATCCGTTTCTGCGGAAGATTTGGCGAAAATTGAACTTTTGATGGAAGCACAGGTCAAAAGGCAATGCATGTTTACTTCTTGTGGTTGGTTTTTCGAGGAATTTCACCGCATCGAACCGCAAAATAATATCGCCTATGCCGCCATGGCTGTTTGGCTGACGGAAAAAGCAAGCGGAATGGTGATTCCAGATTATTTGTTGGAAATACTGAAAGCTGTTCGTGATAAAAAAACAGGTCTGAGGGCGGACACCGTCTTCACTCAGACCTTGTTAAGAGCAATGAACGAGGCTTAATTAGCCAAGTAATTCGAGCAATTTTTCGAGTTTGTATTCCGAGCTTTCAAGTGCCTCGCTAATTTGTTTGAAGAGGCCCTCCTGATGGAGGAGCATTTCGAGTTTTTCACTCGTGTCCAGCTCTGAGTCATTTGAAAGTCTCAAAAGGTGGGCTGCTTTTTGGTACCAGATGAATTGTTCAAACTGTTCTTTATTAAACCAGCGGATTTGCTGATATTCATTAATTTCCAGCAATTCCCGGATTGTTTGATTCTCCAACCAGCTTTCAAGAAGATTTCGGGCACCGGTATTAAGGGATATTAAATCCGTTTTTAGTATCAGGCTCTGAATAATTTGGCTGTGTTTTACAGCTTCATATTCTGAAAAACCGGATTGGACCAAAGCATTTTTTAGCGTTTTAAAGACCGCCGGTTTGGACAAAATTTCGCAATTTAATCTTTGACCATCCTGGTTGTTTAAAGGTGCAGCTAAATTTCCGAGCAAAGCCCACATCGCAAGGACAATAAATTTGCGCGGGTCTTTATCGAGGGAAGACTTTAAATATTCTGCCGAATTGCGTGTAGTATCCATGGAAGCAAGAGCCATCTTACCACTGAATTTGTTCCAATCCTTTAGGTTTTCGAGCAATTGCCCGGCCTGGTGGTTGGCTTCTTCCAGATCGAAGTGATTCGTTTGTGCCTCTCCGGCTTGCCTTAGCAGGTTGAGCAGATTTTCCATTGCGGCTGAAGGGGCATCGTCAAACTCGCTCTTTATTTCTCTGATGAGTTGCGTGAAGTTTTCCTGATTCAAAAGACGACGAAGTGGTTCCAGCGTAGGGGCGATCTCAAATTCTTCCAAAGCACCGGCGATGTCAGCAATTCCCCGACCGTTTAGACTGGCATAGAGGGCAGCAAATTGAGGTCCATTGACGATGTTAAAATCCAACAAGACTTGATAATCATATCCCTGTAATTCAAAATGCATGCCTTTTTCGCGGATTTCGTTTAAGGAACGCAGATACCAAAGTCCGCTTTTGTTCTCACGAAACAAAACAAGATCGGCTTCATTCCCTTGCAAGTGCAAAGCGTCGGCAAGGGTACTTTCCTCAAGGTGTGAATTATCACCATCTTTTACAAGAAATTGTGCAGATTGTTTAATCCAGCCGGAAGCGTTCCCGGAATGGTTGTTGTAAATCACTAAAGCGGAATGAGTTTGCCAGCCATTGCTGTAAGCGTAAACATTTTCGTCGACGCCACCGTTATCGCTCCATAAATCATAGAGACGGAAATTATCGACTTCGGCAAAGATTTTTCGCCTGTGCAGGAGAGGGAATATGGTTTTCGCATGCCAGTCAATCATGCCTTGATCCGGCGTTTCGTCGCGATAGGGGCGGTAGTATTCCAT
>JAGOIM010000042.1 GCA_017995665.1 Anaerolineaceae bacterium
GAGGCAACGATTAAAGTTGCTGTTGGTTCCGGAGACTTAGTCAGTGAATGGGTTTATGCCCTTGCGGCACCTTTTGCGACAGTCAGGGATTCTATAAGCAGTACCGAATTTGTTCAATTCTGGCAAAACGGCAGCCCAATTTCAGGTGATGCGCCTAATGAAATGGTGATGAGTGAGTCGAGCTTTGCTGCTTTGAAAGCCGTTTATGGTGAGCCACTTGACAAGGTGACGATTCTGCCTGCCGAAGGCTTGCTTGAATATTGTTTGGAAACGTCCGCATGGTCAGTGATTCCTTTTGAGTCGATTGAACCGCAATGGAAAATTATCCAAATTGATCAGCAATCGCCAATTCAAAAAGCCTTTGATGCTGAGAGCTATCCTCTAACTTTGCCGGTTTCGCTTTTGATTGATGAGGATGAAGTTCAAATCGTCAACAAGCTTGAGGAAATTGAGGGTCAAATCAGGAGCGCAATCCCTAAAACAAACCGAGATCCGGAAAAATTGACCACTGTCATCCTGACCGGTGTAACAGCACTAACGCGTGCGACGGCAACCGAAATGGAGATAAAAGGCGTTTTGGCGCCGGCTGAATCGATTGGCGCGACAATGCGCGAGGCTGATATTGCCCATGTGAGCAATGAGGTCCCATTTGCGCGTGATTGCCCGGAGCCGGATTGGACCCAGGAAGTTGATTTGGTTTTTTGTTCCAATGATAAATATATTGATTTGTTAAAAGAAATCGGGACTGACGTTGTCGAATTGACCGGCGACCATTTTCGCGATTGGGGACCGGAGGCGATGCTTCACACGCTTGAAATTTATGATGAAGCAGGAATGGACTATTTTGGCGGCGGCAAGGACATCGCCGAGGCAAAATCTCCTCTAAAGCTCGAGCATAACGGGAACAAAATCGCCTTTATCGGCTGCAACGCTAAAGCGCCCGGCTATGCCACGGCCAGCGAAAGCAATCCCGGTGCTTATCACTGCGATTTTGATTATATGGTCTCTGAAATTCAGGAACTCAAAGCGGAAGGCTATCAGGTGATAGCCACCTTCCAGCATGATGAAATATATCTTTGGGAGCCTGAACCCAATATGCGCGAAGATTTCCGGAAGTTAGCGGAAGCAGGGGCGACAATCGTAAGCGGTAGCCAGGCACATCAGCCGCATGTTTATGAATTTCGGGGTGAAAGTTTCATCCATTATGGCTTGGGCAACCTCTTTTTTGACCAGTTAGGTTGGTATGACGACTCGGACAAAGCCTTTTTAGATCGCCATGTCTTTTATGATGGTAAATATTTGGGTGTTGAACTCTTAACTGTTCAATTTTTCAATTGGTCGACGCCAACTTTGATGACAGAAGAAGCCAGAAGCGAACTGTTGACGCGATTGTTTGAGTATAGTCAAAATCAGGAGTAGTAAGAGGGGGTAAATCTCAAGCCTTTAACGCCCTTTGCAAGAAGAGGGCATTTAGTTTTATATTCCCTATAAGCTGTCCGCAGAATGCATTTAAATTAAATCGAATGTCTATTTTTTGTTAATTTTTGGAAATTTATCGGGTTTAGGATTGGTGCAGCCTTGTACAATAGAACAAACAACGCTTTTAAAATTGGTATAACTTGGGGGTTATTACATGAATTAGAAAGGTCGAAAATGTCAGGAATTGTTTTAGGTTTAGTGGCTTTGATCGTTTTATTGGTTTTTGGGGGTGTAAATTATTACATTGGGAAGAAACTTTTTGATTGGTTTGTTCTTCTTCTCCCAAACCTAAACACGAAGCTTTTTATCGGAATTTTTATCTTGCTAAGCCTGGTTATGGTTTTGGGCAATTTGCCTTTCTTCCGCCCAGTCTTCTTAAAGCGGGTTTTTAATTGGATCGGCTCATATTGGATGGGTGCTTTCATTTATCTCTTTTTGTTTACCGTCTTGAGCGATTTGCTAATATTACTCGGTAAATCCATTGGGCTAATTGCTAACCCCATGCCTCAAGCCGTAAGGTTTTGGTCTGGTTTGGTAATTATTTTAGCGACAACCGCAGTTGTGGCATTTGGTCTATTTAATGCAAAGCAATTAAAACTTGTTAGCTATGATATTAAGGTGAAGAATAAGGCTATCTCGCAAGCATTGAAAATTGCGATGGTAAGCGATTTGCACATCGGCGCGGCCAATTCGGAGCAACAATTGGAAAAAACTGTCGCGATGATTAATTCGATAGAACCGGACATCGTTTTGATCCCCGGAGATATATTTAACGATGATTATTACCTGATTCAAAATCCGGAAACTGTTGTTGAGCTGCTTCAACAGATCAAGGCCAAACAGGGTGTTTATGCCAGCTTGGGAAACCATGACGGGGGTAAAAATCACGCTGATTTTGTAAGTTTGCTGACTCAAAGCGGGATTAAATTGTTGAATGACGAAGCTCTGATCGTTGACGGAAAAGTGGCTTTGCTGGGGAGAGTTGACGCTTCCCCGGTCGGCGGTTTTCCGGGCTTTAGCCGAAAAGACGCAAAGGAAATGCAAGCTCTTATCGCCCAACTGCCCAAGGAATTGCCTTTGATCGTGCTGGACCACAACCCGAAACATATTGACGAGTACGGCACAGAAACGGATTTGATCGTGGCAGGGCATACGCATCGCGGGCAAATTTTCCCCGGAAATTTATTTACCAAAGCTCTTTTTGCGGTGGATTATGGTTATTACCGGAAAGACGAAAACAGCCCGCAGGTGGTCGTCAGCAGCGGTGCCGGTACCTGGGCGATGCCGATGAGGGTCGGTTCGCAGTGTGAAGTTGTGGAAATCAGGTTGCATTAGAGAAAAGAAATAAAGAGCCATTCAATTCTCCGCAAATTTGTTGTTAGGAAGAAGGAGTTACACAGGGCTGGGTTGAAACCCAGCCTTACACCAGATTTCTTCTGACCGAATGGATGAACATGCGGCCGGGTTACACCACTCGCTTCGCATCGGGTGCTATAGAACCCAGCCGTACACAATATTTTCTGGCTGACCGAATGGATGAAACCAGGCTTTAGGCTAAAAATATTGTTTGCCTTCGTTCCCTTTTGACTTTACCCAAGATTCAATGGCATGCCCAACGGTCTTTTTTGCATTATTTGCAAGAAGCGAGAGGGTCTTTAGGATAAGTTTGCGTGTTTCATCATCCATGCTGTCGATGGATGAAAAAATCACGACAGCTGAGTCAAACCACCTTTCTTCCAAATCCTTTATTGTGTAAGCCTTAGTCTGTGAAATAATTGAATAGAGCGCATCCACAAACTTTTCTCGTTGACACAGATCTAAATCGGCGACCCAAGCCTTAATGGTGTGGTCGATTAATTGGCTCGTGTCTGTAACAGAATCGAGGCAGGAGAAATGGTTTCTTTCCAGCTCCCAGGAAAACATATCATGCTGTAAATAATTCACTTTCTGGGAACTTCGGACAATAATATATTGCTCATCATGCTCCATCAGCATACCAACGATGGAGGATTGTGGGACATAAGTGCTCATTTTGTCCCGAATCTGTTGATATTGGTCTGTTGAAATAACCGTTTTTTCAAAGCCGGGTCCATCGAAATTGTATATAGAAATAATCCGCTGCTTGATCACCGGATTGCAGAAAGTTGCCGCATACATGGCAAGATTTCCGCCTTTGGAATGGCCAGCCAGAATCAAATCACCATTCAATGTCGCTGCTACGGTTTCCAGGTATTCCACCGCGCTTTCCTGTGCCGGAACGGGGCAAATGAAGGTCATGTTGAAGTTTTCCTTCCAGCCCACCAGCGTGGCGTCTGTCCCCCGGAACAAAATTAAGCTGAGCCTGTCATTGGCTTGTACAGTAACCGCCGCAAACTGGGTCTGCGATTCTACATCGAAGCGATTAGCAAAGTTTGTGATAAGCATTTCGCTAAAACGATTACTTTCCGACAGCAGGTGCATTAAGTCGAAATCATCCTTCAAATGCAGGCTTTGCTCAATATCCGGCAGGGCAAGCAACTGTTCGCATGCCTCGTGAATCGAGATGGGTGCAGATCTTGCATTTAAAGAAAGCTTTTCAAAAGGAAAATACGCTAACTCAGACAGAACTAAAACATCGATTTCATTTATGTCGTCCTTTTCAAGCTTCAAATCTCCACGCCATTGCAGGTAATCTTTAATATTTGCCATATCACAATCCTCTGCAAAATATTTTACTATATTAAGACTAAAGGCTTTTTTTATCAGATCTTCGATAAATGTTTATGAGACGAGGATGCCTTGTTTGTCGGCTCAAACAATAAGTGTTTTGATCAAATCAACTTCCTCTTTATTTCATGACCGCGCCCAATCGTGTCGAGTCAGGCAATAATGTTATAGAGGTTTTTTATAATTCAATGGCAAAAAAAGTACTTTAGCCGGCAAGATAGAAATGTTCTAATGTGATGTTAAAGATTGCAGGATGGGTAGGTGATATTTGAGTATCAACTATCCGACTTTAGAAATATCTGCTCATTAATACAAAAAAACTCCTTGATTCTCAAGGAGTTTTTGTTGTTCTTTTCAATTTATTCTATTGATCCAGATTATTTCTGGAAGCAGACGATGCACTGCCTTTTTCCCTATGCTTTTACTCCAAGCTTAGAGTCGCCAATGTTTCCTTTTCTCGTCTTTCCTCAACACTCTTGTTAATTGCAGGAATGAGAAGGACACCAATGAGCATCATCGGAAGCATCGTAAACATCGCTGGTATCATGCCCATGCCCCTTGTTTCTCCAAAGAAAGCAATTATTTTAATTGAAACCATTTGAAGGCCGATATTCATTACACTTGTAAAGACAGAGAACATAAACCCTTCAATGGATTCTGATGCCAATCTCATGAGAACACCATAAGTGATAACAGATACCGCACCTCTAGCGATGCCCATTGAAGCTTGAGCAAAAATAACCAGAGCCGTTTTATCCCAGTTCCCATCCACAAGTAGCCAAGGTAACATCAGAACCCAGATACCGATAAAGAGGAACATGATATTTCTGTTCGTCAAGCCACCGATTTTGTTAACAAGCTGACCGACGAAAAAAGCACCAATGGCAACGCCGATATACTGAATCATCGTAGCCGCCCCATAGACAGCTTGATTGGTGTTATTCATCACAACAGGACCGATACTATTGGCCATGCCCATAGAACCCATAAAGCAAAGTGCAAAAATGATGCCCAACCATGCGCCACGATTGCCAAATCCAATTTTAATGGCAGTCTTGATGGGAATCAGCTTTTCTTTTAGTTCTGCGCCAGGGAGTTCTTTAAAGAGAAGCGTTGAAAAAGCCTGTCCAGCTGCGGCGACACCCAGGATAACAGCGACCGCTTTCCATCCGATGACCCCAGGAAGAGCAGTTGCCAGTATTACTCCGATAGCCATCCCAGCATATCTTCCACCGTTTGCATATCCCTGCATTTTTTCTGTATGCTCATCGGGGGTGATATCCACGGTCAATGCGTCTGCTGTTCCATCGACGATTACAAAGCAAACATTACAAAGAATAATGGCACCCAGCCAAATTGAGGAAAAAGTTGTAATTGTAGAGAGTGCAATAAATGCCGGAATAAACAAGAGGCCCCCCATAATGAGATAGGGTTTTCTTCTGCCAAACTTTCCGACATAGACTCGATCTGATAAAAGTCCGGTAAACATTTTCAGGTATGTAGGAAGTGCAGCAAGTGACGCAACTGTCGCAATGGTTGCATAATCCAATTTAAATACATGTGTCATGTAATAAGTGATATAGACTTGAAGTCCGGCAACATAAATGCCCTGTAGAAAATAGAAAAGCAATTCTACATAAAAGTAATAATTTTTGAAGTTTTTCTGTTTGCGCTGATCTAAAGTTAACTCAGCGGTCTGGACCATTGTTTCATTCTCATTCATTGCAATCTCCTCAGATAAATTTTAGATGAAAAAAATTGAAAGATTCAATTCTCATGCACCTCCTTGATAAGCCTTTATGCTTCTCTATCACTCGAACCAAAGGTGTCTACAACTCACTGATTGCCCTTGGTTTCACATCCGCAGGTATGGGAGAAACATATTGTCTGCCTTGCATTCGATTAGCAAATTCTGCAGTGACTGTTTCCAGAAGAGCTCCATCTTCAATAAGATCAATCGCCGCCCCAGCAAGTACTTGAGAGGCATAGATCATTCCCTTATGAGCGATTTCACTTCGACCGATCGAAACCACTTGCCAAGAATGAGCCGGTGTCCTCAGAGTCCAGCAAGTTGCACCAATCTGCGCGGTGGGAACATTCCAACTCACATCTCCTACATCGCTCGAACCGGGGGCAACTTTAATCTCCCTTTCTGGATTAAAAGGAATAATCTCAGTAAAAAGAGCTTTTCCTTTCGTCATATTACGGAACATGGCAGCTTCCGCTTCTCCAAGCCCCATCATATTAATTTCACCTCCCAAACTATCATCGATGGCCTTACCAAGTGCCAACTCTTCTTCTGTATAGTCGATGGAGGGTACATCCAGCATATTTTTATGGAGCAAGGCATTAAGTGCTCTATTAGGAATCAAGTTTGCACAAGATTTGATAAACTCAATCTCAACTTCCGTTTCCGTTGCCATAGCCATGCCCTTTGCGATTTTGTTGACCCTCTGATAAATCTCTTCAACCTGCTCCATCTGTGGAGCTCTGATCAGATAAAGGACTTCCGCTCGGGACTGAACGACATTGGGGGAAAAACCACCCGTATTGGTAATAGCGTAATGAATCCGCGCGTCTTGAATAATGTGTTCACGAAGAAATTGAACGCCTACATTCATCAGTTCCATCGCATCTAAGGCACTTCTTCCATTTTGAGGAGATGCTGCTGCGTGTGAAGACTTGCCCTTAAACTTATAAAGTATCTGATAATTTGCGAGGAAACCCACATCCGCCACAGCGTTAAAGCTCGCTGGATGCCAGGTCAATGCCGCATCGATTCCATTAAAAACACCAGCTCTGGCCATAAAAGCTTTTCCAGAACCGCCTTCTTCAGCTGGGCAACCAAAATACTTCACCGTTCCTGATTTCCCGCTTTTTTCAAGATACTCCTTCACGCCAATCGCCGCACCAAGAGAACCCACACCAAGGAGATTATGGCCACAACCATGACCGTTCCCACCCTCGACAATAGGTTCTTCCTCGGCTATGCAAGCTTTTTGACTGAGACCGGAAAGGGCATCGAACTCTCCCAGAAAACCAATTACAGGTGAACCGGAGCCCCAGGTACCAATGAAAGCTGTTGGAATATCCGCCACAGCCTTTTCCACAGAAAAGCCATAGAATTCAAGCTCTTTACAAAGGCTTTCCATCGATTTTTCTTCCTGAAAAGCCGTTTCGGCAAAGTCCCACACCTGATCACTGAGATGGCTTAACCTCGCCTTATTATCTTCAATATACTTGTAAACGTCGTGTTTCGTCACGAATAGCCTCCTTATAAGCTTCTGACAATCAGTCATTTAGGTATTTGGCAAAGAATGAATGAGGATCGTAGTTCTTTATTTTTTGCCTTTTTTAATTTATCACTGAAAAATATATACTTAAAGATACGAAACCACTTATCCAGGGATATAATTTTTCTTATGGTCTACCTATCAACTATCATCGCTGTGCTATAATGAAGTCATATGAAACGCTCGGCATGAAGTGTTTTGGAGGCTTGCAATGACTTTTAATCAGCTACGCTATGTCGTAGAAACCGCCAGAATCGGTTCCATTTCCAAAGCGGCTAAGCATCTCTTACTAACCCAACCCAATCTGAGTAGTACCATTATCGCCCTCGAAAACGAACTGGGAATAAAACTATTCATCCGCAGCCAAGACGGTGTCCGCCTGACGACTGAGGGTGAAATCTTCATGGTTCATGCCCAGGCAATTCTAAAAAGTTATGAGAATTTGATTCAGCTGAAAGATCCAAAGCAAAAGCAGAGCTTTGATATAGGATTGCTAACCCCTTCTTCCTTTTGCACAAATGCCTTTGCAAAACTCTGCACCCGTTATCACAATCAAAAAAACTTGCAAATGAGCATGCAAATCTGCACATTTGAAAAGACCATTGATTTACTTCACTCTGGTCAAATTGACCTGGGTGTGATTCTATTATCATTTCCGATGAAATACGATCTTCTGAGTCTCCGAGGTCAAAAGAAAATTAAAATGGACACTCTGGGGAGTCTTTCCATCAACATCCTTCTTCGCAAAGGACATCCTCTGCTGGAAGACCAGACAGATAAAGAGTTTAATTTTAGTGAATTATCTCGCTATCCTTGTGTGGATAATTTTAAGAACGAGAGTGGTGATAATCTTCTGACCTTAGTCATGAAAGAGCATCATTTATTATTTCCAAATAGCTTCTTCAACACCATTTTTGTGACTGACAGAGCACAGAAGGATAAGATTCTACTCAGCACGGACGCATTCGCTTTAGGTATATCCAGAGCTCCCTCCCATTATCATGCGGATATCGTGACCATTCCCCTTACCGGTATTTCAATCGAATTGTGCCTTTGCACCTCTCCCCTTTACTCCGAGAGTCCCTTGATCCCTGAATTCCGGACACTACTCACAGAAGAGTTGATTAAAAGTCCTGACTTCATTTCAGTCGATAAACAAGCGATGAATAGCCAATAATTACCCCGGAGGGTGACTTTTGCTTGCCTGCTTCAATCTCGATGCCGCCCCTGGATTTTATGGATATACCCGCGTTGCTCGCTATTCTAATTGGATTCTTTTTTGCCATCATTCCTACAGAAACATTTTAGTTGAGCTAACTTGACCATTTTGATGTTAAAGTCAACTACAGTTATAATAGCGAAATTGGCGGTTTGATTTGAAGGAATCTAACCCCCCATATTTTTATGAAAAAAAAACGACTATGAAAGGACTGACATTATGAAAATCGGTTTGTTTTCGGATACATATGATCCGCAGATAAATGGTGTTGCCAGTTCTGTAAAAATATTAAAGAACAATCTTGAATTATTGGGCCATGAAGTTTCAGTTTTCACCACCACCGACCCAAATGCTCAAAGCGGGGAAAAGAATGTATACCGTATGCCAAGCGTTCAAGTTACCGTTGATAACAGGCTTAGCCTGTTTGTCCCTCCGAGCATTACTAAAAAAATTTGGGACCTGGACCTCGACATCGTTCATACCCACACTGAATTCACCCTTGGCAGCTTAGGATGGGGAGTCGCGAAGATGTACAGCTTGCCTCACGTTCATACTATGCACACGATCTATGAAGAATATACCCATTTCATTGTTAAGGGCGAAACACTCAACAATCTAGCGAAACCAGCGGCAAGGTTGATGACACGCTCTTTCTGTAATTCGGCGGATAAAGTGATTGTTCCCACTAGTAAAATAAAAGATTTGCTAAAAAGCTATGGGAGCAAAAGTCCAATGGCAATTATTCCCACAGGAATTGAACTGGATATGTTTAGTACTAAGGATGATAGTGTGGATAGTCGTTCAAGCTTGCGTGAACAATATGGGATTGCTCCCACCGACAAAGTACTATTGTTTATAGGTCGTATTTCAGAGGAAAAAAATATTGATGAACTTTTGAATATACTTGCAGACTACCTGCCACAAAAGCCAAAGGTAAAGTTCCTGTTGGTGGGTGGTGGTTCGGAATTGGAAGCACTAAAGCAGCTTTCGAGCGAATTGGGGATATCGAAGCAAGTTATCTTTGCAGGTAAAAAGCCCTGGAACGAGATTGGTCGCTATTATCATTTAGGCGACATTTTTATCAACGCCTCACAAAGTGAAACACAAGGCTTGACATATATTGAAGCGCTTGCGTCAGGCATGCCTATCGTCGCCAAAGCTGACCGGGTTTTAGATGATGTATTAATTGAGGGTGAGAACGGGTTTTCATTCACCGATAAAACCAGCCTGTTGGATGCTTTGGATAAGTTGTTGAACGATGATTTGCTTTGTAAAGAAATGAGTATTAAGGCTACGAAATCAGTTGAAAAGTTTACCGGTGCCCAATATGCTGTGGCAGTCTCAAATCTTTATAGCGAAATTACCAGTAAATGGAAATATCCTTTCAGGGATGCCAAAAAGACTTTTGACGATATTTTTTGAGTATTAATCGCAATAGAAAGAAAGGAAAATCGGGTGGTTTCCTTTCATTTTTATCTTGTTGTGATGTTCATATAGTGCTTGTATAAAACTCCGAAAAAGAGATCATCAAAGGAAGGGTTCCAGGGCTTGTTTTTTCCACAAAAATGCAAGATAGCGGTATTCTGCATAACCCAATTCATGTTATGTTTGCCTGTGCTTCGAACGAGATAGTTGAAATAATTTCGGGCGTCATAGTTCCATAATACGTC
>JAGOIM010000185.1 GCA_017995665.1 Anaerolineaceae bacterium
GATTGTGGGTTTCATTACCGTACCAATCACCTTTTTCTCAGCGCGATTGCTGCGCTCGATTCACCCAACCGTTTTTAGCTCAAATGGTGGAGAAAAGATGGCAATGACTGCTCCGATGTATCAAACGATGGGCTTTAGTATCTTTGCTTTCACTATATTGTTTGTCTTTTTGCTGATTCTTCGCAGCCAATTGCGAATGGAGGAGCAAAAACTCAAGGATGCCGAAGCGCTTGAAAATGAAATAGAATTTGGAGAGGTGAACAATGGCTGATACCTACAATTATTTTATCCTTGGCTACGTCGTCATCTTTGGCTTGTTAATTGCTTATTGCATTTATTTAGCATTTTTAGCAAGAAAATTGAAGCGGAAGAAGGCAAATAAGAGCTGACAGCTAGGATTTTGGGCAACATCCTATTAAATAAAAAACTTTACCACGGCGGACACCGTACCCGAACGAAGGCGGATTGAATGGGCGAATTGTTTAACAATCACAAAGCCTAAAGCCCATTCAATCGCGCCCTACCGTTCATGCTACCCGTAAACACTAATCATTTGTAGGTGAAGGGCGATTTCATCTTTGTTGTGAGTTATCGGGTTATAATTGAATTATGAAAACTGCAGTGATTGGTGCCGGTGCGGCGGGGATTATGGCAGCCTTGCAAGCCTCAAAAGGTGGCATGCAAGTTGTGCTCTTTGAGCATAATCCGAGCATCGGCAAAAAACTGCTGGTAACCGGCAGCGGTCGTGCTAACCTGAGCAATGAAAATCTTGACCCCAGCCTCTATCACAGCGATGATCCGGATTGGATGGCAGCTTTTCTCAACCACTTTGGTTTTGCAGAATTGAATGAACTTCTTGAAAAACTTGGTATCCCAACCATCAAGACCGATGACGGCTGGCTTTATCCGCTTTCCCAATCCGCACATTCCGTGGTTGAAATTCTCAAAGAACGCCTGGAAGAAGCCGGACTTGATTTACGCCTGGCAAGCGAAGTTGAATGGTTCAGCCTCAAAGAGGGGCAATTTGAGCTTAAGATTAATCAAAACGGTGAACAGCAGAAAGAAAGTTTCGATGCCTTGATTCTGGCAGCCGGTGGAAAGGCCTATCCCGATTTGGGTTCGAAGGGAACGCTTTTCCCGGTTCTCAAAAGTCTGGGGCATACAGTTTTGCCGATAAGTCCGGCATTAGGTCCAATCTTTGCGGAGCTGGGGGTCTTCAAAGCGCTAAAGGGGCAACGTTTCGATGCGGTGACCTCGATTTATCTGGAAGGCGAACGCCTGGCGAGCAGCTATGGCAATCTGATTATCACCGAAAAAGGCTTCAATGGGCCCGGAGTAATGAACCTCAGTCACCATCTTGGTTTGCATCCGGGCAAGGAGCTGGAGTTGCAAGTTAACTTTTTAGGACCTTTTTGGGAGGGGCTGGCAGAGGAACTTGCCGACCTCGAAAAAGCCCAGGGAAGTTTGAGAAGTCTGCTTTTGAGAGCACTGAATCCGAAAGCGGTTGATTTCTTTCTTGAACAAGCGAAAATACCGCCAAAAATGAAACTAAAAGCACTTCAGGGCGAAGAGTTGCTTCAATTATTGCGCATAGCAAGCGATAATCGCTTCAAAATTACCGGAGCCGGTGATTTCAAAAACAGTCAGACGAAGGTTGGCGGCGTTCCGGTCAATGAAGTTGACCCGGAAAGCTTTGAATCAAAAATTATCCCCCGACTTTACCTCGTTGGTGAAACAAACAACGTTGCAGGTCCTTGTGGGGGGTACAATATACATTATGCATTTGGCAGTGGATTTCTGGCAGGCAAAGCGCTTGCCGGTTCAAATACCTAAAACTAAGGAGAGTTTATGACCATTCCATTCATGGAGCCGTTCCGAATCAAAGTAGTAGAAAAAGTAAAGATGACCACACGCGAAGAGCGGCAGGCTGCGCTCGCAAAAGCGCAACTCAATTTGTTTAACGTCCCCGGGGAAGACGTTTATATCGATTTATTGACCGACAGCGGCACGAATGCGATGAGCGACGAGCAATGGGCCGGAATTATGCGCGGAGACGAAGCGTATGCCGGTGCCAAAAGCTATTTCCGTTTCGAAAAAGCTGTTCAAGAAATCTTGGGTTTTGAATTTGTTCTGCCAACTCATCAAGGCCGGGCAGCAGAAGGCTTGCTTTTTACAACCCTGGTCAAAAGCGGACAATCCGTTCCCAATAACCGTCATTTTGATACCACCCAGGCGAATTTGCTCGTTATGGGTGCCAACCCTGTCGATTTAACCGTCGTTGAATCTGAAAATTCCCAAATCGAATTACCCTTCAAGGGTAATATGGACCTTGTCCAACTGAAGGCGTTCATCGAAAAAGTTGGTGCTGAAAATATTCCGCTCGGAATGCTGACTGTTACCAATAATTCCGCAGCCGGACAACCGGTTTCGATGGATAACATTCGCGAAACCGCAGCAATTTATCACAGTTTCGGAATTCCCTTCTTCATGGATATTTGTCGCTTTGCTGAAAATGCCTGGTTTATCAAAATTCGCGACCCGAAATATAAAGATACCCCGGTCAAAGATATCGTTTTGGAAATGATGTCCTATGCAGATGGTGCGACGATGAGCGCCAAGAAGGATGCGATCGTCAACATGGGCGGCTTTGTTGCTTTCCGTGACCCCGAATTGAAGTCGAAATTGGCTGCTAATTTAATTGTTCGCGAAGGCTTTTTGACCTATGGCGGTCTGAGCGGTCGTGATTTGGAAGCAATTGCTGTCGGTTTGCACGAAGCAATCGATGAAGAATATCTCAATTACCGCGAAGCCCACACCCGCTATTTGGGCAAGGTTTTGAGCGAAGCCGGCATTCCTGTCTATATGCCAACCGGCGGACATGCGGTTT
>JAGOIM010000043.1 GCA_017995665.1 Anaerolineaceae bacterium
TTTTTTGCAGAATCAATTAGGGTGTCGACGATAAAACTGGCAGGGGGAAGATCCGGCGAGCCCATATCAAGACGAATAACATCAACGCCTTTTTCCTGGAGTTCGGCGAAAATTGGGGTGAGACCCGCGAAGAAATAAGGTTTTAAATTAGCAACAGTTTTTGATGGTTGTTTCATAGTTAATTAAATGATTCTCCATTTTTCTTTTTATTATAAGCCAGTTGAGGAGAAAAATGGGAAAGAGGCGGTAGAGAAAAGAGCCATGAGCCAAGAGCTAAGAGCCTCGTGTGAGCGAATCTCAGGCGGATTGAAAATGGGATAACGCATAATGATATCAAGGTTATAACATTTTCAATCAGGCCTATGCGAAAATTTCTTTTCCAAGGTCCGCTCTCTTGAAACGGCTGATTGAAAGGGCACAACATAAACCAGTATCAAATTTCAAAGCCCTTTCAATCTAGCCCTACGTAAATTTTTACGTCAAAGGTTCGGGTTCTTGTGACTCCGTTTATTCCTCTTCGCTTTTCTTGCTTGATTTACGCGGAGTTTTCTTTTTCGCCGCAATCAGTGGGTTGGCATATTTTAACTCGCCGATGATTGCGGTTTCTAAGACCTGATCCATATGGTCGACGAAGACAATTTTCATCTCATCCAAAACCTGTTTCGGGACATCAATCAAGTCTTTCTCGTTTTTAGAAGGCAAAATGACGGTTTTGATGCCTGAGCGGTGAGCAGCAAGGACTTTCTCGCGCACGCCGCCAATCTGCAAAACCCGTCCGCGCAGGGTGATTTCGCCGGTCATGGCGACTTCATGCCTGATTGGAATACACAGCGTAGCCGAAATCAAAGCCGTTGCCAGGGTTATGCCGGCACTGGGTCCGTCTTTGGGGATTGAACCCTCAGGAACGTGGATGTGAATATCTGTCTCTTCGAAGAAATCCTCGGGAATTTCAAAGACTTTTTCGCGTGATTTAAGGTAACTCAAGGCAGCCTGAGCGGATTCTTGCATAATTTCGCCAATTTGACCGGTGATTGAAAGATTACCTTTACCGGAAACGACCAGGACTTCGATGGGCATGATTTCGCCGCCATTTTCCGTCCAGGCGAGGGCAGTCGATACGCCAATTTCATCTTTGGCTTCGGCTGTCATCGGGAAGAATTCGACCGGACCAAGCAAGTCGGTAACGATTTCGGCTGTGATTTTGGTCGGAAATTCCAAACCTTCTGCTTTTTTAGAGGCAAGTTTGCGTAAGACTGTTCCAATTTCGCGTCCTAAATTGCGAACACCGGCTTCGTAAGTGTAGCCAGAAATGATCAGGCGCAGGGCATCATCAGTGAACTCAATCGGTTCTTCGTCCAGTCCGTTCTCAAGCATTTGTTCAGGGATGAGGAATTGGCGGGAAATGATAATTTTGTCTTCTTCGATATAACCGGGGAAGTCAATCAATTCCATGCGGTCGAGCAAGGCAGGCGGAATACTGGCTACGGTATTAGCGGTCGTGATGAAAAAGACTTTGCTAAGGTCGTAGGGCACTTCCAGATAGTGGTCTGAAAAGGCGTGGTTTTGTTCGGGATCTAAAACCTCGAGCAGCGCTGCAGATGGATCGCCATGAAAATCAGCGGAGAGTTTGTCAATTTCGTCGAGCATAAAAATCGGGTTGACAACTTTGGCTTTGGTCATGGTTTGCATAATTCGACCGGGAAGAGCGCCGATATAGGTCCGGCGATGACCACGGATTTCAGCTTCGTCGTGTACGCCACCAAGGGACATGCGGACGAATTTCCGGTTCATGGCAGTGGCAATCGACTGTCCGAGGGAAGTTTTGCCGGTGCCGGGAGGGCCAACGAAGCATAAAATCGGCAGGCGATTCTTCTTCGGGCGCAGGCTTTTGACAGCTAAGAATTCAATAATGCGGTCTTTAGCTTTTTTCAAGCCGTAATGGTTTCTGTCCAATATTTCGCGTGCCTTGGGAACATCGAGGTCGTCTATGGTTTCTTCAGACCAAGGCAAGTCGAGCAGACTGTGGAGGTAGTTCGAAAGCATTCCGTTTTCGGGAGAGAGTGGGGGAGTGGAACGCAAACGGTCCAACTCTTTTTCTGCGACTTCGCGGACTTCGTCCGGTAAGACGCTTTCCTCCAATTGTGTTTCGAGCTTGAAGACATCCGGGTCGCTTGATTTACCGGAATTTAATTCGGTTTGAAGGCGGTTGATATGTTCGCGTAAAACAACTTCGCGCTGGCTTTTGTCAAAATCCTCATGAATATTACTGAGGACCCGCATGTCCAGTTCGGTCATTCGAATCATGGCAACTAATTTAGCGTGAACCAGCTTGAGACGCGCCAAATCGTTGACTTCTTGAAGCATTTGCATTCTTTCGTGTGGGCTGATCGGGACATTGACACCAATAAAATCAGCCAATTTGCCAGCGGTTTCAATGTCTTCAGCAAAGCCGACCATTCTTTCGTCAACCGGTGATGGAAGCTCAGCATAGTGTGAAAAACTAATCAGAGCTGAGCGCATTTCACTTTTGACTTCATTGGTTTTGCGGGCTGGAATTTCGACAACTTCAACATCAGCATACCAGTGTCCGGTTTTTTTATAGGTCTTCAAAATTTGGACTCGATGGCGGGCATCGTAAAAAATATCATCGACAAATGGTTTGTCCATGTGCAGGTTTTTGGTCAACTCTCCAAAAGCAATCTCTACACCGATAGGCATCAAATCCTCAAGGTTGGGTTCCTCGATATCTTCATAGCGAGGATAACAAGCGATCACACTGAAGTGCTCTTTCAGGGCATCATACATCAAATCAGGATCGTGGACGTCATCGTTGTCATCTATTTTTGAAACAGCGTTCGGCAGAATAGGCTCGGTGTAGAACATCAATAAAGGAGCACTAAAGCGAGTCTGTTTTTTGTTGGTCATTCGACTTTTCGTGAGGAAGGCGGTCGTAAAAATTTGACCGTTAATCGAGTCGTCGTCGTCGAAAAAGTCTGGGAAATTGTTTTCTCTGTAATTCACTTGGTTCCTTTTGTCGTTTGCATTTCATGCCAGATTGAACGAGCGGCAGCGGCAATAAAGATGCTGCCGGTGATGAGTATACCCTTTGAATCCCTGGCAAGTGAGAGGGCTTGTGCAAGCGCATCTTCAGGTTTATCAATAGCCAGGACGGGAAGATTATATTTTTCAATCAAAGCCTTCAATTCCTCAGCTGTTGCAGCGCGAGGATGAAGCGATTGAGTGGTAATGACCGATTCACAACGTGGCAGAAGTGCATCCAGCATATCTGCCATGGATTTATCAGCAGAAGCACCAAAAATCAAGATGAATGGTCGTGTACCGAAGTATTCGTTGATTGTTTTCGCGAGGTGCTGCATTGAGTCACCGTTATGGGCAGAATCTGCCACGATAGGGGGATCTTCGCGCAGAATTTCAAAACGAGCAGGCCATTGAACTTGTTTGAAGCCTTCGCTGATACTCTTTCGAGTAATTTTAAAACCTTTTTGGCGAAGGATATCAAGAGCAGCAATTGCCGCAGAGGCATTATCCAATTGATGGGCACCCAACAAAGGCGTGCTGAGTTTCAGGGCTGTTTTTGTGCTGATAGATTTGCCTTTGACGGCTTTATTTTTGCTTTGAATGGTGAAAATTTGCTGACGCAGAGTATGGCTGACAGGCAGAAGTTCGTACTCCTGCTTGGTTTCAACCACCGGAGCCTGGCGTTCTTTGGCAATTTCAAGCAAGGCTTGCCGGGCTTCTTCTTGTTGCGGAGCAATGACAAGCGGTTTGCCGGGCTTGATGATGCCACCTTTTTCGGCGGCAATTTCTGCCAGCGTGTTGCCTAAGACCGACATGTGGTCATAGGAAATCGAAGTGATAACAGAGACGAGCGGGTCAATGACGTTGGTGGCGTCCAATCTTCCGCCCAAGCCGACTTCCAAGACAGCAATATCAACTTTTTCTTGAACAAAATATTCAAAAGCCATTGCCGTGGTCAGCTCGAAAGTGGTGGTTTCGGGCACTATTTCGGTCAAGGGGCGCATTTTGTCTGCCAGTTCGATGACGCGTTCTTCGCTAATCATCTCGTGGTTGATCATAATCCGTTCGCGAAAGTCTTCCAAATGGGGGGAGGTATAAATGCCAACCTTGTAACCGCTGGCAATCAGCACTGAGGAGATTAATGAAACCGTTGAGCCTTTGCCTTTGGTTCCGGCAACATGGACAGCGGGGAATTTGTTTTCGGGATGGCCAAGAAGTTCCATCAAATGGTTCATTCGGTCGAGCTTGAAAAAGCGATGCTGGTCATCAACATGTCTTTTCATGCTGAAATCAACCCAGCTGTAAATCCAGTCCAGGGTTTCCTGATATTTTTTATTGGTATTGGGTGGCAGAAGTTGTCTACTCATTTGACGGTAACACATCCTCAATTAAAATGTAGCCGATGTTGGCATAATCACCGGAGGTGTATTCAATCAAAATACATTCACGGTTAAATTCATCAAAACGACGCTCAGGCATGGAGAGCATTTGGACGACCATCCCTTCGCGCAAGCGACCAAAGGAACTGTATTGGCCATAACAACCCTGGCGCACCCAAACATCACGCAAAGTTCTGACATAGGCGACCGGCGTAGGTGTAACCGTGCTGGTAGGCGTCGGCGAATAGTCCGGCGTTGGTGTCAGCGTAATGGTCGGGGTCATCGTGATAGTCGGCGTCAGCGTTGAGGTAGGGGTCATTGTCGCGGTTGGTGTCCGGGCAAGGTCGCGTTCGTAGGCTGCATTTTCAATTGCCCGGGCTGCGGCGCTGATGCCGACGATTAACAAGACCACAAGCAAGAGTCCGGCGAATCCGGCAACCAGATAGGTAGGCAAAAATCCGCGCTTGAGGTCCAAAATTCTCGGGTCTTGGGGGAAGCGTTTGCGAGCTTTTGAGCTGATTCGGAGCGCATCAAGAGCAAAAAATTTATTTCCACTTTCAAGTGCTTGTTCAGCACGTTGGATGGCATCCTCACTGCTGCTGATTTCAGTTTCAAGTTGACTGATTTCGTTTTCGAGGGAGAGGCTTTGGGAGTCGTAAGCATCAAGCTGGCGTAAATAGTCGAGGTTTTCGCGGGCACCATTCACTTTTTCGCGCGCCAAGGCGGCGGTCGGTGCCAGAGCGGCTTCGTTTTTGAAGCGGAGGGTGTTATCCAGGAGTGATTGAATTGTCGCAGGAATAAGCAAATCGAGCCGATTGCGCAATCTTGCCAATTGGTCAATCTCGCCATATTTCATGCGGATTTTTTCGAGTTTGCTCTTGGCGTCGGCAAGTTTGGCAGGGGGAATTTTTCCGCTCAGGGAGACCAAATCGCTGACTTCATTGAGCATAGTGATATCAGCACGCACTTCGTTGGCTTTGTCGATATATTCCGGGATGGCAACTGCACTGGCTGCGGTTTGAATTTTACCCAAGGCGGCAACCAATTCGCCTTGCGAAAGCAGATTTTGACCTTCGCGATAGACGTCAAATGCCTGCATTTGGTTTTCGAGGTCATGACGGAGCTCTTCGCCTTCACGCCAGCGTTTGATGCCGGCATCTTCGAGATGGTCAAAGGCTTCGTCAAGGTAATTCAGGGCGACTTGATAGCGAAAAACGCGGGCAGCCGATTGTGCCTTACCGTAAGCTTTACCTGCTTCGGGGGGAAGGGCGACCGATGGAATGTTACCGGAGCGGAGGTATTCTTCCGCTTCGCTGTGATGTTCCTGAGCGCGGGTCCAACCCGGTTCCATTTGAATTACTTTTTCATAGAGCGGGATGGCAACCTGATAATTGCCTTTGTAAAAAGCTTCTTCAGCCTGATCCATCATCCGTTCAGCTTCAGGGTCATGGGCGGATTGGAAGAAACGCTTTAAGGGGTCGTTATCGATTCCACCCGGATTGTCACCGCTTAAGCTTGAACGGGTGATTGGCGTCGGATCGGCTTCAAAATTGCCCAAAAGCGGTGCTGTCGGGGATGTTTGATTGAGGCTTTCATCAGAAGCTGTTAGAGGAATTTGAGGAGCTTCATCAAAGCGGGGAAGTGGTTGAGCGTTTTCTGCGCCTAATGGTGCTATCTCTTGATCGCTCGGTGTTCTGATTTCAGATTGAACGTTTTCTGGGGTTTCGGCGGATGGCTCAGATTCCAGGTTTTGAGCTGGCTGAGCCGAGGATGTCATGCCACGACGACTGCGTTCACGCCGTATTTCGCGCAGCAGTCGATTAGCTTCTTCAAGCTCGTCAATCCCAACGCGGTCGCCGATGCGGTTTGTCGCCAAAGCTTCCAGATAATTCGAAAGACCGGTTTCGGCTTCAAGAAGCTCGTCGTCACCGGGGTTTAGTTTGGTGAGTACATTTTTTGCCTGTTCAATTAAAGAACTGATCATAATTGTCTCCTGAGAATGGCAGGTCTAAAGACGTTTGCTTTGCAAAAGCTGCAAAGCCGCCTTCATTTCGCTGGGGTTTTTGAATTGCCCGTCCAAAGCTTGTGCGAGGAAGAGCATTTCGCCTTCGTTCAAACGATTCTGCACGTCGTAGGAATAGCTCGCTTTGAAATGTGTGGGAGAAGCGGCTATTTCTTCGGGACGGTTTGCACCGACTGCAACCGAGCCGGGTGCCTGCCTGCCGGTAAAGATGTGATGGATTGCGCGCGAACTGAGCTGAATCATATCGGCCTGTTGCACTTCGGGTCCAAAGGTTTTTGGTTGCCAATGTCCAATATTCCAATCGATGATAATGACTTTCTGCCGGAATTCGTTCCAGTAGTAATGTAGCAATTTGTGATCGAGGAAGCTTGCTCCGCGAGCATGGGCATTTTCAAGAATTGTGCAAATCTGAACTGATATGTCCAAAACTTGTTTCATGCTCAAATTGCGGACGAAGTTTCCACGGGTGTAGCCGGCATCGCAAAGCAGATAGAGATTATCTTCCCAGCGTCTTTCAAGAATTAGAAAAGGTAGCCAGCCATCTTCAATGCGCTCTTCAAACTGGGCGAGCAAATCTTCGATTTCATCAACTTCGAAGATTGCCATTTCGCCTTTAATGTTAGCCGCACTACCCTGAGCTTGCATTTGTTTGGTAAGAGGGGCAATCTCGGTGGGCCAAACGGTTCCTGCTGCCGGTTTGAGGAAACCAGCTTGGAGCATTGGGGTTAAATTATCCAATCCGCGCAAGTTGGCGAGGATTTTATATTCTTCGATAAAAAGTGGTTTGGCATAGGATATTTTGTCATGCCGCATCACTTTAAAAGCCGGATCCCAACCAAATGGGTTTCTTCCGGAGGCGTGTTTATAGAGAAAAACACGTGCGCTTGAGCCACCGGCTTCGGGAATGGCAAAGTCGTGCTGACCGGCGGTAAACCATGTATCGAGCGGTTCTGCCAAATAAAAGCCGCTTTGGGAATCTAATTTAATTTGTTGCATATTTTATCCGTAAATTCGGTTTATTTTACCATTGATGAGACTGGCTTGGTTCAAAGTATCCTGAATCACGTCTGACGAGTTCATCAAACCAAGGCAGCAGGGGATGGATGGATTCGACTTCCTGAATACCCTGACGAATTTTTTGGGTATCGATAGTCGAAAGAAGGTCGAGATATTGACCTTGCCAGCGTTTGAAAACGGGGCTGAGTTTTTCCTTAGGATTAACCGTTTCATCGACCCGGATCAGGAGGAACATCAGGTTTCCGGCTGCGTTTTGAGCCAGACGAGTGCGAGCCATTTCAGGCTGGTTGAGAAAGTCGAAATTGCGTTGAATATCCCGCATTGAACGGTAGATACTTAATAAGTTTTGATTAATTTCGCTAAAAAAGCTTTCCTGGTTTTGTATCAGCCAGAATTGAGCCTTGGAATTGCTTCGCAAGAGCGATTGCCAGGCTTTGAAGAAAGCCGTTTGAGCTGCATCGGTTTGGTAGACAAGTTCGTTGAGCAATTCTCGGTAAATGCCGCTGACATCAATTTTTTGCCATTCACAAATGAATGTATAGAGATGTGCTTGTGCTTCTCCGAGTTCTTTGATCGCCGGATTCTCAAGCTGAGTATAGTTCGTCGATTTCCAGTTTCTATTTTTAATATCATTGATTGCCGGCAAGATTTCTTTTGACCAAAGGGTGGTGGCTTTTTTAAGATCACTCAGAATTACCCAATTTGAATCAAATTTCTCTGCCATTGTTTTAAGCAAGAACCAGTCGCCATTGTTTGCAGCATTTTTCCAAGTGCGAACTTTTTCCAAAGTTTCGAAGGCTTCTTCGACCATGCTGCGGTCTTGAGCGGGGAAAACTTCCAGGTTGAAGTCCAGGGCTTCACGTGGGAGGTTCGTTAGGATAAACTGAAATTCCTCGTCAAGTTGTTTATAAGCGCTATAACTGACCGGTAAGAGGCGGCGCATTTGGATGAGCGTTTCTGCATTAGGATTTTGCTGGCGAATTTGCTCGTGGAAGCGATGCAGAAGGTCTTTTTGTTCCTGGTTTAGTTCGCTTTGGGCTAAGTGCTCAAAAGGCAGGTCCAGTTTTAGACCCGTCGTAAATAGCCAGGGCGTTGGCCAGCCGAGTTGGCGAGCTTGGTCTTGTAAATTTTCGAGGTTGAGCGCTTCTGCCATGCTGCGGAGCGCATTTTTGATGGCAAGATACCAATCCGGTTTACCAAGATGGAATGCCAGCTCATCGCCGCGGCTGAACAAACTTTGGGCAAAACCATTGACTGATTGGTCTGCTTCCGGTCCGTTTTCAAATTGGCTGATGTCTTCCTGGGTTTTTTCAAGCTCGTTTGCCAAAGGCAGGAGGTAATCGAGCGTTGGTTCGTTCAAAAAGAGGTTTTTGAGGGACTTGAGAGCGCTTTCAAAGTCTGCCGCATTCCAATTTTGATAGACATCACGGGAGATATTGAGCGCTTTTTGAAGGCGTTCTTGCATTCCCTGGGGTAATTTGAGGCGAATTTGATTGGCTTCGTTTATTAGCTGGCGCAAGTTAAAAAGTTGGTTGCCAAGCACTTCTTTTGGCTCTAAAACTGACCAGGAAGAAGCGATGGCTTGGAGCTGATTTTTGAGATTGCTTAGTATTTTGGCAAGCTCTGCTGAATTTTGTGGGTTGGACTTGAGAATGTTTAGCTGCTCTTCAAGGCTATTTAGAAGGCTGCGAATATCGGCATAGATGGTCGAATTTGACTCTTTTTCTAAAGCGAGACTGCGCATAGCAAAAATCAGTGAAGCAAGTTCTTTGCTAGCCGGATCACGGTTGAGAAGTGAGCGAGCTTGCCAAACAGCATCGCCCCATTTTTTTGAGAGCATGGCATCCAATAATTCCAACAATTCTTCATTTGAGAGTGTCGTTTTTTGCTTAAGCAAATAGGATGCCAGTTGCCATTCTTGCGGAAGGTCTTCTTTAAGGGAAGTTTCGATCGAGTTGATTAGCAAGCTGACATTTTCGGCTTCGTTAGCTTCCAAATATTTAAAAAGCAAGTCTTTGGAGGCGGATAGTAAGCGTTCTGTGTCGGTATGAATTCCAAATTGGCGCAAATCCTTGTTTAGCTCAAGCGTCTGAGAAAGAGCCTGGAGGTCGGGTAAGTCTTTCGTGAATCGCTCAAAGAGCAATTCGTACTCCATCGCGCGCATCGATAGATAAGTTTCGAGATAATCCACGCGCATGCGCAGTTGAGGGATGTCATCGATTGTGATTTCGGAGGAATGGAGCGGCCAGCCGAGGTCCTGGATTAATTGGGGCGAGGTTTGGTTGAGTAAATTGAGCCCTTCTTCGATCATCTGGATATAATCAGTCCAAAACGGACTATTTTCTCCGGTTTCTTGAGGCAGGAAAAATTGGCCGTTACCCCAGTCGATAAAACTCATTGTTTTATTTTCGGCATCCCAAAAAATGTGATCCATTTTGACGTCGTTCCAACTAACACCTTTTGAGTGGACCCGGTCGAGGAGCAAGAGCATACCGGAAAGCACTTTAATCAGGACGTTCTGGGGGATTGGCGTTCCGTTGCTGAGACGTTCCGCCAGCATACTTGAAATCGACTTGCCACGAACCTCCTCACTAATCATAAAGAGGTTGACGGTTTGGGATGTTCCTTCCGGGCTTTGGTCGAGCAAGAGTGGTGTGTGGATGGTCAACCCGTTTTTGTTGTAATTAACCCCGTCGAGGGCTTTGAGAATTTTGCCTTCGGTCTCGATTTGCCCGGCCTGACGAACGATTGTGCCACCGGAGACGTTTTGCAAGGGGCGTTTCATCACGCCCTGCAGATTCCCGGGGAGTGAGATGGCTTGCAAGACCTCTCCGGCATCACCACTGCCGAGCG
>JAGOIM010000186.1 GCA_017995665.1 Anaerolineaceae bacterium
CGGTTGGTTTTACTTGCTTCCTTTTTTTTGGGCGGTCTTGCTGGTAGATTCCTACGATGTCCGCAAGGGTGGCAACATGAAAGCAACGCTTAAATCAATGAGCGTGTCTTTTGTTGTGGCGGCAATCATTTATTTGGTAATTTATTTCGCCTCCGAACCTGAAAGCTTGCCTCGATTTGGTGTGGCAGTTTTTTTGATTTTGGCGGCGCTGTTTACGCTGATTTGGCGTTCAATTTATGTTCGGATTTTTTCACAAGTAAGCTTGCAAAGGCGTGCCCTGATTATCGGTGCGGGCAGAGCCGGTTCAACCTTAGCGAAAGTTGTTGCCGAACAAGATCCAGCCCCTTTCAACCTGATTGGCTTAATTGATGATGATGAAGAAAAACAAGGCACACTAATTGAGGGCTTCCCCGTAATTGGTTGCCACGAAGACTTGGAGCGAGTCATCGCCGAGCAAAATATCACCGACTTAATTTTAGCAATTTCAAATGAAATGAGCGCAGGTATGTTCCAAACAATTTTGCAAGCTCAGGAAGACGGCTTGAATATGTCGACTATGCAAGGCGCCTACGAAGCGCTCACCAATCGCATTCCGATATCTCTGCTTGCTTCCGATTGGGTGATTCGTTCTTTCATCGAGCGAAAACCAACCAGCGGCTTTTACCGCCTGACAATGCGCCTGGTAGATTTGCTTCTCGGTTTGATTGGAATGGTTGGCTTGATTATCCTTTATCCTATCATTGCCATTCTTATCAAAATTGATTCGAAAGGCCCGGTAATTTTTAAACAAATCCGGCTTGGTCGTGGGGGCAAACCCTACACAATCTACAAATTCCGAACCATGGTTTTGAGTCAGGACATGGAAAATGAAGCCTTGGTTACTGCAACAAACGACCCACGCGTTACGGCTTTTGGGCGATTTTTGCGAAAATCCCATCTCGATGAGATTCCTCAAATTGTCAACGTGTTGCGAGGGGAGATGAGCTTTGTTGGTCCGCGCAGCGAACGCAGCGAACTGGTTTCGATCTTCCAGCGCGAAGTACCTTTCTATCGCGCCCGAATGTTGGTCAAACCCGGCATCACCGGTTGGGCACAAATTCATCAGAATTACGCCGAAACGATTGAAGAAACGGCAATCAAACTGGAATATGACCTCTACTACATTGAGAACGCTTCGGTTTTGATGGATATTACAATTATTATCCGTACAATCTCGAACGTTTTAGGTTTCAAAGGGCGGTAAAGTGTCTTTTATCGAAATAATGCCTGAAGTAGGTCTTGATCAGGCTATGCCAAATCGGCATATCTTGCAGTTAGCAGAATGGGCGGAATTTAAGCAAGCTTTTGGCTGGCAGAGTAAGCTCTTTCGTACAGAATCGGCGGCTGCTCAGGTTTTATTTAAATCTCTGCCGCTTGGTTATTCAATCGCTTACCTTCCCAAAGGTCCAATTGGGCAAGACTGGCAAAGTCTTTTAAGCCAAATTGACCAGGAATGTAAAAAGCGCAAAGCGGTTTTTCTTCAAATTGAGCCCGATTGCAATTTACCCTTATCCCCTGGACTTGAAGCGCAGTTTGCCGATAAATTCTTGAAAGAAGAGCATACCATTCAGCCTCGCCGAACCGTTTTGATTTCGCTCAAGCCTTCCGAAGAAGAGCTGCTTGCCGACATGAAGCAAAAAACGCGCTACAACATTCGTTTGGCAAGCAAGAAGGGCGTGGTGGTGAAAACCAGCGATGATATTCAGGGTTTTTACCAAATGATGCAAATCACCGGCACGCGTGATGGTTTTGCGGTGCACAGTCTTGATTATTATCAAAAGGCTTTTGACCTCTTCAAGCCGTCAGGTAAAGCGGTTTTGTTGGCGGCATATCACGAGGGAACACCGCTTGCTTATTTAATGCTCTTTCTCAACGGGGAGCGCTCCTGGTATTTTTATGGTGCTTCGGACAACAGCCAGCGTAACCTGATGCCCACCTACTTGTTGCAATGGGAAGCGATGCGCTATGCAAAAGCGCATGGTGCCACAGAATATGACCTCT
The DNA here is from genome assembly GCA_017995665.1 of Anaerolineaceae bacterium. Taxonomy (GTDB): domain Bacteria; phylum Chloroflexota; class Anaerolineae; order Anaerolineales; family Anaerolineaceae; genus Mesolinea. The sequence goes on from JAGOIM010000186.1 coordinate 2,041, forward strand.
GGGGAATTCCCGATTCCGAAGAAGAAACCTTGGAAGCCGACTTTACGAATCGCGCCGATGGACTTTGGGGCGTCTATCGCTTCAAACGTGGCTTTGGCGGAGAAATCGTCCGCACAAGTCCGGCTTTCATCAAAATATATAAACCGCTGCTCTACAAAATCTACCAAAAAATCAGGGCGGGAAGGGATTCGGATTAAGATGTTCCCCCTTTCTGAAGCAGAAATCAGGAATTGGGACAAACTTTTGCTCAAATTCCCTAATGCCCACATCCTTCAAACCAGTCAATGGGCTGAAGCAAAAGCACAAAACGGCTGGCAGCCGCTCTACTTTTGGAGTGGTAAAAGCCTGGATGCGCCTGAGGCTTTAGCCTTGATACTCAAACGCCAGGTCAGTTTTTTGGGTTTAAAGTTCACCGTGCTCTACTGCCCTAAGGGCCCCGTTTTGGATTGGGAAAATGCTCAGCTTGTTGAAGAAAAGCTGCAATTTTTGCAAGATTTCGCCAAAAAAGAAAAGGCGATTTTTGTCAAAATCGACCCCGATGTTCAGATTGGCACAGGTGAATCCGGAGAGGACGACTTGCGGATACCGGAGCGGCTTGAAGCGCGCGGCTGGTGTTTTTCGCAAGACCAAATTCAATTTCGCAACACGGTTTTGATTGACCTCAACCAAAGTGAAGATGAACTTTTGGGGGCGATGAAGCAAAAAACGCGTTATAACATTCGCCTGGCAGCCAAAAAGGGTGTCATTGTTCGTGAAGGCAAAGTCGATGAATTACCTATGCTCTACAAAATGTACGCCGAGACCGCCGTCCGGGATGATTTTGTCATCCGCGGTG
>JAGOIM010000187.1 GCA_017995665.1 Anaerolineaceae bacterium
TTTTCGAGGATGCGTTTTTCAACTTCGTTGGCGGTTTCGTGCCCCTGTCGAACGGTGATTTCGCCATCGACGCTTATCGTGATGTTGATTACCATATATTGGCCAAAACGATGCGCCTGGATGTTATCAATTCTCTCCAGTCCTGAAACATCTGAGAGAGCATTGCGAATTCGGGCATCGAGGGCTTTCCCAGGGACAGTATCCATCAGGATGTCCGTGGAATCGCGCAGGATTTGAATTCCTGAAGTAAGGAAGATAATCGACACAATCGCACCGGCAAGGGGGTCTGCCCAATAATAACCAAATTGACTTGCCAGGGTGCCGGCAACCACGGCTAAGGCTGAAAAAATATCGTTACGGTGATCTAAAGTCATGGCGATTACAGTTGGATTATCGGTTTTAATGCCGATTTTCTTAGTGTAAAAGTAAAGCACTGTCTTGAGCAAAATGGTAAAGATGGCGACATAGAGGGCGATTGGATTGATTGGGCTGAAATCTCCGGGATTTTGAAAATAGTCAATTAAAGTTGAGATTGCATTCCAAAAAATTGTAAAAGCAGCAGTGATAATAAAGGCACTGACAACCAGAGCGCCAATGCTTTCATACTGAGTGTGCCCGTATGGGTGCTCGTCGTCGGCAGGTTCTTGAGCAGAGCGTACAAAGAAAAAGACAGCGATATTGTAGACGATATCCGATGTTGAGTTAATGCCGTCGGCGAGCAAGGCGGCAGATTTGCTAATTATTCCGACGCTCGTTTTTAGAAGGGCTAAGAGGATGTTGGCAAGCAAAGCAAAATTAATTGCTCCTGAGCTCAATTTGGCACGTTCACGCGACTCGGTTATCAAGTCGCTTGCTTCTGGGTTTTGAATTGTCATTATTTATCGAGTCCAACCGCTTTTCGAACGCGGGCAAGTACCGGACGAGCTAATTCGCGCGCTTTTACGGCGCCTTGATCGAGAATTTGGTCAAGCTCAGATTTGTTATCCATCAAATGGTTAAATCGTTCGCGGGCTGGCTGGAAAGTTTTCAGCATGCTTTCGAAAAGTTCTTGCTTGAGTGTCCCATAGCCCATACCGCCGTTCAAGTATGCCTGGCGGACTTCTTCAACACGGTCGGCTGTTCCAAAATGTTTGAAAATTTGGAAGAGGTTACAGGTGTCGGGGTTTTTTGGAGCCTCGGGCGGGGTGCTGTCGGTAACGATGCGCATAACTTGTTTGCGCAGGGCTTTTTCGTCGGCAAAAATTGGCAGCGTGTTGTTGTAACTTTTGCTCATCTTGCGCCCGTCGATGCCGGGGATGGACTGAACGTCTTCTGCAATGATGCCTTCAGGGACTTTAAGCGTTTTGCCATAAATCCGGTTGAGGTTATCGGCAATATCGCGTGTAATTTCGACATGTTGTTTTTGATCCATGCCCACCGGCACAACATCCGAGTTATAAAGGAGGATGTCAGCCGCCATCAGAATGGGATAGGTGTAAAGCCCCATATTGACGCCAAAATCAGGGTCATGATTGGCTTCCTGGTTTTTATCGATCATGGCTTTATAGGCATGGGCACGGTTCATAAAGCCCTTGGGCGTGACGGCGGAGAGGATGGTGGTCAACTCCGGAATTTCGTGAATATCTGACTGGCGGAAGAAAATTGCTTTTTCGGTATCGAGTCCAAAAGAAATCCAGGAAGCAGCGACTTCGTAAATCAATTGTTGCAATTCTTTTGGGCTGGGGTTGCTGTTGAGCGCATGCAGGTCAGCGACAAAATAGAGTCCGAAATAAGATTCGGTCAGCGCCAGGGCTGGCTTGATTGCGCCAAAATAGTTGCCGATATGGATGTTTCCGGTCGGCTTGATACCGGTTAGCGAAATTTTCATGAGTTTACTCCTCTTTCTTATGGGCTTGAATTATAAAGGATTTTAAGTAAAAACGGGAAAAGCATAGAGCTAATTGCAATTCTCAATATGAAAAAATCAAGAATCATTGCCCTATATATCAGACATTGTAAAATTTGTATTATATACAATGGTAGGGGCAGGTCCAAATAACGAATGCCCAATAATCGTCCAAATAGTCTGATCTGCCCCTACCGGTGTAACAAATTCAAAATTTTTAATAAGGTGTTCAGATCGAGTTCGGATGTGGTTTCTCAAATATCCGCATGATTGATGAAGACAGTTCCATAAACTATAAGAATCATATTAATTTCGAATCTTGTCGGCTTTTGTTTTTGACAACATCCGATTTGTCTGGCATAATAGTCCATGGCATGCGTGAGAGCGATGTCAAATCTAATTCAAGGATAACAGCATAGTGGAATTTGCCCAAGACGGAAACAGAAATAACGGAACTATTATTAGACTCGTAGGAGTTGTTGTTGACGTTGAATTTGCGTCTGGCAATTTACCATCAATCCATAACGCCTTGTCTGTAAAATTACAGGAAGGCGAAGAATTAATTCTCGAAATCCAAGAACATGTTGGCACGAAAACTGTCCGCGCCATTGCAATGGGACCAACTGCCGGTCTGCGTCGGGGGATGGAAGTTGTTGACCTCAAAAAACCGATTGAAGTGCCGGTAGGCCGCCAAACGTTAGGGCGTTTGTTTAATGTTTTGGGTCAACCAATTGACGGCAAAGGTCCAATCGAGATTGACCGAACCTCTCTTATTCATAAAAATGCACCCGCAATCAGCCAGCAAATTGTATCTCACGATATGATCGTAACCGGCATCAAGGCGATTGATCTGCTGACTCCCTATCCAAGGGGCGGCAAAGTTGGCTTGTTTGGCGGTGCCGGTGTTGGTAAAACGGTTTTGATGCTCGAATTGATGAACAACACGATTACCAAGAGTTCCGGTATTGTCGTTTTCG
>JAGOIM010000044.1 GCA_017995665.1 Anaerolineaceae bacterium
TTCCGGTGGCATCTACATAGCCCAAAGGAGCGCCTCTTCAACCCGAGGAGTGAGGGCTGGATTGATTGAGCGTGGCGATCGCAGGCTTTCCGGCTTGAGAAAGCGGTCGCGAACGTTCATCGGGGGCGTATTGGTTAAGAGGTGATAGAGCGTGCAGCCAAAGGCATAAACATCAGCCCGTGCGTCTGTATGACCGCTGTCGCCGCCATATTGCTCGAGGGGTGTATAGAGCGCCGTGCCCTGACCTTGCATAATCGTAATGGTTACTTCGTCCGGTGCCAAAAGTTTGACCAGCCCAAAATCGACCAGCTTAATCAAGCCACTCGGAGTAACTTTGAGGTTCGAGGGCTTGATATCCCGATGCAAAATGGGCGGATCTTGGCTGTGAAGATAGCTAAGCGCATCGCCAATTTGCATTGCCCAATTGAGCACCTCTTCTTCTTTTAAAAACTTACCATTACTTTCTGCTTTGGCAAGCAAAGTGCGCAAATCGTCGCCGGGGACGTAATCCATAACGATAAAATCATCCTGTCCAATTGAGAAAAAATCGGACACTTTGGGCAAATTGGGGTGATCCAGACGTGCGAGCACGGTTGCCTCGCGCATAAATTGATCGCGTGATTCCTTCAGGAGAGAGTCTGGCAAATTGGTATCATAGCGGACCTGCTTAACAGCGCAAAGCCGCCCTTCGAGGCGCAAATCGTCAGCCAGATAAATTGAGCCATTACCACCCTGCCCAATAATATTCCTAATTTTGTATCGCTCATGCAACACTTTTCCGGTAACGGAATTGCTTGTCATCTTCTTCCTTCAAAGCGCATTTCTTACGGCGTGTAATTTTCGCTTATCTATGGATTATAATCGGTTAACTGTGAACTTTCAGGAACAATATGGAAAATGCGATATTAATTGGCAACAATGGAAGCCTTGAAGGACAACAATGGCTAATTGACCATAGCCTGGTTATTGGACGCGATGCCGCCTGTGATATTGTCATTCCCGACCGGCAGGTTTCTCGTCGGCATGCCCAAATTAGCCCCACAGAAAACGGGGTGATTTTGGAAGATTTGGGCAGTAAAAACGGCACCTATCTAAACAACCAGCTCCTTAGCGAAGCGGTGAAATTAAAAGAGGCGGACGAAATCGCCATTGCTCTTACGCATACATTCTTGTATTTAAGCTCCGATGCAACCCTGCCGCTCTCAGATTTGCCCCTCGAGATCAGCCAGGTCTTCCGCCTGCGCCTGGACGAAGGATCACGTCGGGTATGGGTGAGAGGGGTTGAGCTCGAACCGGCGCTCAGCAACCAACAATTCTTACTCCTTGCTTTTTTGGCCAAACGGGTGGGAGATGTCGTTTCGAGAGAAGAATTGATCCAAGCCGTTTGGGAAGATGACAGCCGCTGGGTTAGCGAACAAGCCTTTGATGCCTTGGTGAGAAGACTGAGAGAACGCCTCAACCAAATTGACTCCGATTATGACTATATCGTCACCGTCCGCGGCCACGGCCTGCGCTTCCAAAACGAAGCACATTAGATGAATAACTATAGGAAGGGATAGAATTAACCTACACCATTTACGAGAATTGAGAAGGTTAAATATGTTATGAAAAATATCAGATCTTTTTACTCTGCATCAATAATTGATTTTGGCCTTCAATCAAATAATGAAATTTTAGGAATAATTCATTCTAACAGCTCCTCTAATGAAGTAACAATCCAACAAAGTAGCGCTTGGGAACAAGAAATAGATATCTTAAAGAACCAATTGCAGGATATAAAAGAAGGGAAGATCATCTTTGAATATACGATTCCACGTATGGGAAAAAGAGTGGATGTGGTTTTGCTGCATAAAGGAATCATCTTTTTATTAGAATTCAAATGTGGTGATACAGAATACAAAGCTTCAACCTATGACCAAGTTTATGATTATGCACTCGACCTTCGAAATTTCCAAAAAGAAAGCCACAGCAAATTAATTGTGCCTATTGTTGTATCTACTAAAGCAAAGCCGTATTCAAATCAGGTGCATTTCCGGGAACGAATAGTTGAGCCTTTACGATGTAACCAAAACAACCTTGGCTCTATTATTAGGAAGATTGTCGACTCTTATGAAGAAGTCTTGTTTGATTACCTTCAGTGGGAAAACTCAGAATATTTGCCTACACCAACTATCGTTGAAGCTGCTCAAGCCTTATATCGTGGTCACAACGTTCATGAAATTACAAGAAGCGACGCTGGGGCTGAAAACTTAACAGTTACCACAAATGAGATAAATCGAATTATCGAGTATAGCAAAGCAAACAAGCGGAAATCGATTTGCTTTATAACGGGTGTCCCGGGTGCTGGAAAAACTTTGGTAGGGTTAAATATCGCAATTGAAAGGTCAAACGCGCAAAAGGGAGAACATGCAGTTTTTTTATCAGGTAATTATCCTTTAGTAACAGTTTTGCAAGAAGCTTTAGCGAGAGACCAGCTTGAACAGGGCGACTTAAATGGTGTGAAAATCCGCAAAAAGGATGCTTTGCGAGAAACTTCTGCTTTTATACAGATAATTCATAAATATAGAGACTCTTTTGTAAATAATATAAGTGTTCCTCCGGAACGAGTTGCCATTTTTGATGAAGCTCAACGCGCTTGGACTCACGATATGATCAAGCGTTTTATGTCAACAAAAAAGGGGATACCAGACTTCCATTGTAGTGAACCAGAATTTCTTATTAGCACAATGGATAGACAAAACGATTGGGCAGTAGTTATTTGCCTAGTCGGAGGTGGTCAGGAAATTAATACTGGAGAAGCTGGATTGCCTGAATGGTTTGATTCGCTTCGACGATCCTTTAAACATTGGGATATTTATGTTACTCCAGAGTTAAATGATGAAGAATATTGCCGTGGTGAAAAATGGGAAAACATGTTGGCAGATCTCAAAATTTTTGAAAAGAAAGAACTGCACCTCGCTACCTCAATTCGTTCTTTTCGGACTCCTGATTTATCGGCTTTTGTTAAGGCACTCATAGACGCTGATCTGTTTGAAGCAAAACGGTTATATGAAAAAATTGAGAACAAATATCCCTTAGTGGTTACTCGAGAATTAAGTAAAGCTAAAAAATGGGTAAAAGAACATTGCCAAGGAACAACACGCTATGGGCTTCTTGCGAGTAGCGGAGCTCTACGCCTTAAACCTGAAGGTGTTTTTGTAAAAAATGATATCGACGTTGCGAATTGGTTTCTTAATGACAAAGATGATGTGCGCTCAAGCTATGCATTTGAGGATGTTGTTACTGAGTTTGATATTCAAGGTTTGGAAATTGATTATTCAATTGTTGCGTGGGATGCTGACTATCGCTATGTGAATGGCAATTGGGAGCATTATAACTTTAAAGGAACACGATGGAATAATGTAAGAGATCCTGAACGAATACTTTATTTAAAAAACACATACAGAGTATTGTTAACTCGAGCTCGCCAAGGTATGGCTATCTACATTCCACAGGGAAGTATTACTGATAAAACTCGGCAACCCGAATTTTATGATGGGGTTTACAATTTTTTAAGAGCGGTTGGTGTTCCTGAGATTTGAATTCGATTTATCCCTTTTAATGTTTATTTTGAGAACTTTGAATTAAAAAAATGAGAGAAGGGTTAGCTTCTCTCATGCTTTTATCTGGTTTTTTCTTACTAACCTACCCCATTTATTCAACCGGGTAAAATTCGCCTTTTTTCACCACAGTATTGACCAAATTCGTTCCATAGCGATAACTCAGTTTGCGATAATCGTCCACGTCCAAAATTAAGAAGTCGGCTTGTTTGCCTGCTTCAATGGATCCAATTTTCTGGTCGCGAGAAATGGCTTTGGCAGAATTAATGGTCGAGGCAGCCAGCGCTTCAGCCGGGGCAAGTTTGAGGTAGCGGCTGGCGAGCGCCTGAATGAATTGCATCGACTCATTCCAGGTCGTACCCGGGTTGAGATCGGTTGCCAATGCCAAGTAGCCGTTCGCCTCGACAATCGCTCGGGCCGGGGTATATTCGCTATGTCCCAAGCCAAAAGGCGTGCCGGGTAAGGAAACCGCAACGGTCTCAGATTTTCCGAGCGCTTCGATATCCTGAGCCGAGGTTTTGACCAAATGATCAGCCGAAACAGCGCCAAGTTCAACCGCCAGGCTGGCACCGCCCAAATTCTCAAATTCGTCGGCATGCAATTTCAAAGGGAAACCCAAGCGTTTTGCTTCGAGCAAAATTTGACGGGTCTCGACAATTTCAAAGACGTCTTTTTCACAAAAAACATCCACAAAAGGCAGCTCGGGGTAATCCGGCGCATGTTCCAGCCACCATTTTTTAGTCTCGGGCAGAGCTGTTTCACAAAGCCAGTCGGTATAGCCTTGGGTTCCGCCGGGGAAGCCGCTCGGGATGGCATGGGCGCCCATATAAGTGGGGACAAGCTCAATTGGCAATTGGCGGTTTAGTTCCAAAATCACCTCCAATTGGCGGAATTCGGTTTCGAGATCCAAGCCATATCCGGTTTTCGCTTCCATCGTAGTTGTGCCATAAGCAAAGGCGCGCATGGCACGGTCGGCAGCCTGGTCAACCAGCTCTTCAAGTGAAGCCTGGCGGGTTGCCGTGAGAGTTGCCAGAATACCACCGCCGGCAGCCATGATTTCCATATAGGTTTTGCCTTGCAGGCGCATTTCAAACTCGTTGGCACGGTCGCCTGCCCAAATCAAATGCGTATGGGGGTCGACAAAACCGGGCACAACCGCTTTTCCGAGCACATCGATCGCCTCAACCTGAGGATAGGCTGCGAGCATTTCGTCTGAATCGCCAATCGCAAGAATTTTTTCGCCATCGATCAGGATTGCAGCGTTTTTGATGATTGCCGGATCAGCCAGAGCTTTTCCTCGTCTGGGCCCACCGGCCATAGTAACACATTGGGAGATATTGCAGATGATTTTCATAGCTCAATTGTAATTCATCATAGAGCGAGAGGGGCTGTCTGCAAAGACCTGATTATCACGTGTTTTCCTACTATCAATAGGTATTCTCTTTATGGAACTTTTCTGATCAATCACGGAAACATTTCGGTTTTCACTGCACATCCGCAGTTCTAACACGAGGGGAGGTCTTTCTATGCAGTGGATTATTGATTGGTCACGATTGGGACCTCCCCCTACCCTTGTATTTATATTGAGAATTGTGGCTTAATCAAACTTTCAATAAGTCGTATAAATGATGTAAAATTAGGAGCACAAGAAAGACGAATTCACTGAAAATAAAAATCATGAATAGCACACGAAAGGATTTCCCATGTATCAAAAAGTAATCATAATCGGCAATCTCGGTCGCGACCCCGAAATGCGCTACACTCCCGATGGCAGCCCTGTAACCAGTTTTAGCGTTGCCACCAGCCGGAAGTACGGCGAAAAAGACGAAACCACCTGGTTCCGCGTTACTGTTTGGAACAAACAAGCCGAAAATTGCAATCAATACCTCCACAAAGGCTCGAAAGTCTTGGTCGAAGGCCGTATGCGCCCTGATGCCAATGGTGGACCATCGGTTTTCCAGCGTCGGGACGGGAGCTGGGGCGCGAGCTTTGAGCTCACCGCTGACACCGTGCGTTTCCTTAGCCCCAAGGGTGAAGAAGCTGGTGGTCAAAACTTCGGTCCTATGGATGACGACGAGGATATCCCCTTTTAGGTTGAATCATGGCAGAGATAAAACAACTCCAGGTGAAAATCCCGGAAGATCTTGAACCTAACTACGTCAACCTTGCCTATATTTCCCATACCCCGGCAGAGTTCGTGATGGATTTTGTAACCATGCTGCCCGGGGTAGTTAACCCTAAGGTGAATACACGTTTGGTGCTGGCACCCCTGGCAATGAAACTTTTGCAAGCCGCCTTAAACGAAAACATCAAACGCTATGAAGAAAAATTTGGCACAATCAACGTCCCTCAAGGTACCAGCTTGGCAGACAAACTTTTCCGTCATCCAAATTCACCTGAAGGTGAAGAATAATGGCTAACCTTGACCAAATTTGCGAGGAAATTCGGTCAGATTTTGAGAATAAGACCGCCCTCCGCGACGAAGCCTTGCGCAATGCCCGCCAATGCATCAAACACGCCTCATTGGCAATCCGTGCCGTTCACCGCAGTGAAGAACCGGAAGCCAGGGAAGAGTTGCGCCTCTGCCGGGAATTGGCAGACAATTTACGAGAGACGCTCAAAGTTTCCCATCCCGAGCTCTATTACGCCGGTTACACCCAGGATGCCCTGAAAGAATATTGCGAAGCCGAATTGACGGTTGCCATGATTTTGGGCGAAAGCCTCCCCACGCCAGAGATGCTCAATGCCGAAAATCCGGCTTATCTCAACGGTTTGGCAGAGACTTTGGGTGAATTGCGGCGCCGTTGCCTCGATTTGTTGCGTCCGGGTTATAACAACGAGGTTGAACGCTTGCTGAAACTGATGGACGAAGTCTTCACGCAGCTGGTCACAATGGACTATCCCGATGCGATTACCGAAGGTTTGCGTCGTCGCACCGATTTGGCGCGCGGAATCATTGAGCGCACCCGGGCAGACATCACGGTCGCTTTCCGTGAAGACCAATTAGCAAAAAAGTTAGATCGCCTTTCGCAACAATTGCTTGACAGCCAACTCTGATGCGCAAAATCAGTGCCTCAGAGTTGGGGAGTTATAGCTATTGTCGCCGTTCTTGGTGGTATGCCCAACAAGGCGAGATTTCGGAAAATCAAACCGAGATAGCCTTGGGCAAGCAGGTTCATCAAACCCACAGCCGCAAGGTTAAGTTTTCTATTCTGATCAGAAACCTAAGCATCCTCTTGCTCTTAGTCGGGCTGGCTATTTTGCTTTGGAGTCTCTTTTCATGAAACCATTCTATTGGGCGCTGCTTATCCTTGCCCTCGGGCTTATTCTTTGGCTTGTCAGCCGGAGCCAACAGAAAAGCAGCGGTTTGCCCAAAGGGGAATTGCTCTATTCCGACAATAAAGTTTTGCAAAACTTACCCAAAGTCCTGCATGATCCCGAACTGGAACTTGTCGGCAGACCCGATTATGTAATCCACGATGATGGCGGTTTTCTCATTCCGGTTGAACTAAAAAGTGCCAGCGCACCGAGCCATCCCTATGCATCCCACATCATCCAGCTTGTCGCATACTGTCGCCTGGTCGATGTCCATTTTGGGCAACGCCCACCCTATGGCATCATCCAATATAAGGATAGAGCTTTTAAAATTGCTTACAGTCGGAAAAATGAGCAAAAACTATACGATCTAATCAGCCAATTTCGCGATAGCAGCCCAAACAGCAAGCGTTCTCACAATTCGCCCGGTCGTTGTCGTGGTTGTGGCTATGCCTCAATTTGCGACCAAAGCCTGCTCTAATGCCTCAACCTTGACAGAAATAAAACTTAATACTACTATATTGGGGATAGAGCGTATTATACAAAGAGTATCGAATTAGTTGTACTAAAACAAATATGAAGGTTCTCATTCCCGGAGTATTCGCTTTGGCTGTTTTAAGCTATGCCATTTAGAAAGGACGCCACAATGATCAGTTATACCAAATTTTGGCTTCAAGTCTTATCCGTAATTATTGGATCCTTCTTGTTGCTGGCAGCTCACACATGGTTTGGCGGGCTTTATGGCGGATTGCTAATTAGCATATTTGCTTTTTTCTTGATAATTTATTTAATCGATAAACAGCACTTGATTGGCTTGTTCATGCGCTTTAGTCTGCAAGATTTGAAATATCTCCTTCCAATAGCAATAGAATTTGTTTTAGTTTCCGTAATAATTTTTATCTACGCTAAGTCGGCAAACATACCAGTGAACATAAATGCCACCTGGCAAGATTTCCTGGGTCTTTTAGCAAGACAAAGCCTTTTGATTATCAGGGAAGAATTGTCAACATCTTTCTTGTGGCTAATTGCGGCTTTTCAGATTCTCCAAATCTTTGGCAAGTTGGATGGAAGTCCAAAACAAATGAGAAGCATAAGCTTAATCCTGGCGATTCTATTTGGACTAGGCCATATAGAACGTGTTTGGCAAGTTTGGCCAATGCAAATCGAAGTATCATATTTTTGGTTATGGGCAGTAAGCTATATCTATTCTTCTTTTTGTCTGGGTTATTATTTCAAAACAATGATGTTTAAGACTTTTAATTTTCCGCTGACTGTGATTGCGCATCTTTTGATAAACATTGCTCGTTCGATGAATGATTTCTATAAGGGCTTTTCACCATTTTTCATGTTTTTAACAGCGATTCTCATCCCAACGATGTATCTGATTTACGCCATCGTGAAGTTAAATAAACTTCCAGAAAATCCGCGTTTGCAAAGCTTAATTGAAGGATTAAAACCCAAGACAATAGAGGAATAAAATTTGCAATTTCTCAAAATTAGTTGACAGTCTTCCCCTAATCCATTATGCTTAATCAGCATTCGGGCGGGACCGGTGCGGCGAAGCCCTGCGAACCCCGTCAGGTCCGAGAGGAAGCAGCGGTAAGGAGGTTTCTTCGGGTGTTACCGGACAACCTGCCCGAGTGCATTTTATACTATGGATAACCCAAACACAACTCCTCCCGTTTGTTCCTACGAAGGTTCTGATTACCAGAGCTCTTTTTGGGATAATGCCAATCGGCGCTATGAAGATGCGGTTGAAACCGTTGCGATTGAACGCTTGTTCAACCGGGGCGGCAAACTTTTGCTCGAATTGGGCGCCGGAGCCGGTCGTCTGACCGAACGTTATAAAAACTGGGATAAGATCGTCCTCCTGGACTACTCCCGAAGCCAAATGGAACAAGCCCGGGAACGCTTGGGCGATGGACCGAACTATATTTACGTGGCTGCTGATATCTACAAGCTCCCCTTTGTCAATGCTCTATTTGACGGCGCAACCATGATTCGCACGCTGCATCACATGGCAGACCCTGCCCTTACGCTGTGCTCGGTTCGGCGGGTTTTGGCAGAAAACAGTCAATTTTTGCTCGAATTTGCCAACAAACGCAACCTCAAATCAATCGGTCGCTGGCTTTTGGGCAGGCAAAAGTGGAATCCCTTCAGTCCCGAACAAGTTGAATTTGTCCATTTGAACTACAATTTTCATCCTAAAACGGTGATCAAAACGCTGGAAGAATGCGGCTTCAAAAACGAAAGCAGTTTAGGCGTTTCCCATTTCCGAATGGATTGGTTCAAAAAGCACATTAAACATGAGCGTTTGGTGAAGTGGGATGCCAGTTTGCAGAACGTAGCCCCATTCAAAAACTATACTCCCAGCATTTTCACACTCAACCAGGCTGTTGGCGGTGAACCCCAAGCCGAAGGGGTCAATTTTTTCGCTTGTCCAATTTGTGGAGAAGGCTTGCCGGATGCAAAAGAGACCCAAAATTGCCCGGGTTGCGGTCACGAATGGGAATATAAAGACGGCATTTACGAATTTCGGATTAATCCGGAAAATTAATCCCCTCTTTAAAAGTGTTAATTCGTGCTCAGCTTAATTATCAGGCTGAGCTTTTTTCTTAAAATCCGGACGCCAAAACCAGAGATAATACATTGCAATCGAGACAGAATAGAGCATAATCGTCAAGATGAAGGGTGGCCCAAAACCCCATTTCACTTGCAAATAACCGCTGATGGTGGGGCTTAACGCCCAGCCAAAATTGCTCGCCATGCTGGTTAGGCTGGCTAACATCCCGCGCGATTCCGGTTCAACTTGCTCCATCACATACGTTGAATAAATCGGCGAGCTCATATTCATCAACATTGTCCGGGCATAATAGGCGATTAATACCACACTATAAACAGGAGAAAAACCGAGCGCAATTAAGAACGGCACGGAAAGCGCCTGAGAAATTACCACAACCTGAATCTTGCCGAAGCGCTCAGCCAAAGCCGGTGCAATCAACAAACCGACGCCCATCGCCAAACTGCCCCAGGCAAAAGCTGTTCCGATTGCGCCATCACTTTGATGATGCACATTGCGGAAGAAGACGTTCATAAAAGGCATAATCAAGCCCGCTCCAATCGAAGTGACCAATGTTGGCATAATCAGTTTTCCGAACGTGCCCGGATTCTTCCGAATGAATGTTAGCGGTGCAAAAGAAGAGCTGTTGGCATTTTCGGAAAGAGATTTCGTTACCAATAGCATTGGCACAACCGCCAGCA
>JAGOIM010000045.1 GCA_017995665.1 Anaerolineaceae bacterium
CAAAATCGCTTTCCTCATCCCAAGCTTGAAAATAGATGCGGTGCTTGCCTTCCGAAAGTCCTTCAATCGGAACTTCAACCTCAAATCTTGCATAAAAGTTATAAATTGGATCTTGCTCGATCCTTGATACCGGATAGAGCTCTGCCTGTGGATGCCAGGGAGGAAGGTCGAGCGAATATTCAATCCGCTTCACTGAACTGTATTGATCAGCTCCATTATGCCATTTGGTGAAATCGTCAGCTCCACCGCTAATGATGATGCTGTTTTCCTGATAGCTCAAACTTTCAATTTCGAGATCCGGCCCATAAGCTCGTTGGAAAGGCGCATTACTCAATTTCAGCGCTTGTTTCAGAGCAGCCAAATTGGCTTCCAGCAGATACTCGTTGAAATACCAACATTCTGTCACATGAGCGCCCACCTTTGAACTGCCCATACTGAATAACAAGGAAGGAATGCCCAATTCACCATAAGCAAAATCGACCAAAGTACCATAGGTGGCTGGATAACCAGATTCATTCTGCCGATAGGGTTTCACCGGACTATTGTAAGTAATTTTCTTTCCGAGTGTATACAGCTCGTCGATGTAATTATTTTCGGCAATCGGGTCATACCGAAAGGGACTAAGCATTTCGTTTTCATTGGCATCCAAATGAAGCAATAATATCCGCTCTTCTTCGGCTTTGAGTGCTGTGAGGTAATTGACAATTGCCTGACTTTCAGCTTCGCTGCCTGGGCCATCACCACTATAAGCTTGATCGCAGGCGCCAGTTTTAGATTCGCGCCACTGATAAGGGAAATTGAGGTTCAAACGCACACCAATCTCATTTTCTTGACAACTGTTATGCACATTATTTTGCCAGCTTATCTCAAGACCCTGATCGGCCTGAAGCTCTGCCCTTAGCCGCCCATCCGGATTGGCAAGAAGAATCAAATCAAGCTCCAAATAATCCAAAATCCAGCTATCCTCCGCGCTTTTCCCGTAATTAGCTAAGAGCCCCTCGGCAAAACGCAAACTCAGCTCAAGCGGTGCGAAAGCGTTTGCCCGCAATCCGCTCACTAAAACCAGGCGCGGTTTGGATTCATTGATGCTTTGATTCGTGATTTCCAAAGCATAGATTGGCATCCCGTTCCAGGATGAGCCAATTTGATTCAGTTTGACTAAATTGGGATAGCGGTTCTTGAGATTTTGCAAACTTTGATAAATCTCCGTGATATTGCGATAACATGGAAAATTGGGGACCGTGGATAGCGTTTGAAACTGGGATTGAGCAGGAGCAGAACTTGTTGAAGAGAAGATTAGTAAAGCCAATAGTACAAGTAAGAACTTCATAGATTTTTTCAAGAAAGCCTCACGCTGCCAAAATGGAGACGACAGATTTTGAAATTTGTATTCAGGTAAAATAGAACTTTTATTTTACCTGAATTTTTCAGCAAGAGCGTAAAAGTCCCCAATCCGGTAGCAATTCGCATTATGGAACCGCACTCATCAATAATAAGAATATTATTGGGACCACATCGGATACTGATTATATTACAATAATAATTATAAATATAATATTACAACGGTAGGGGCGGGTTCAAAACGTGAGCCTTGTGAAATTGCTCAATTAGGAAAACCCGCCCCGCTGGAATCGGGGAGTTAATATGCTTTTCAATGTGTTTTCGCACTTCTAGAAAGGGTGGCTCTGACTGGGTTACGGATTATTGAGCATTCGTGATTTGGAGCCACCCCTACCCGTGTATATATCGATTTATTTCATATTGCGAATTGCTGCCAATCTGGTCAGTACTTCGCAATATTAAAAACATGAATCATTGCCCTAAAAAAATGCAGACAATTCCAAAATGAGAATTGCTGCTACACAACCGCCCCATACCTCAATTAATCCAAAGGCGGATAGTTGGTGATGTCTTGAATTTCTGTATATAAAGGCGAAAGACGGTCATACATTTTTACGTAAACACGGTTATAAAGCTCATCGTAAATTTCCTGGTTTTTGGCTTCGGGGTGGAAGCTGTCTTTAATCCGCGTCATTTCTGCTACCGCAGTCTCAAAGGATGGCTGCAAACCCAAACCGACCGCCAAATCGATGGCGGCACCCAAACCGCTGGCTTCGTAGACATGCGGACGGCTGACGGTCATGCCAAAGATGTCTGCGGTCAATTGCAAAGCGGCATCACTCTGCGAACCACCTCCGGCAACCCGAACTTCTGTTATCGGAACATGGCTTCGTTTGCTTGTTTGTTCGGCACCTTCTCTCAGGGCATAAGCCAGCCCTTCCAAAATTGCCCGGTAAATGTGGGCACGGGTATGCACTCCCCCGAAGCCGATAATCGCTCCTTTGGCTTCCGGACCGGGTGATTTCAAGCCAGGCGCCCAATAGGGTTGAACGGTCAGACCCAGGGATCCGGCCGGAATTTCGCTGACCAAGTTATCAAACAGATGTTCCGGGGAAATTCCACGCTCTTTTGCCAGGCGTTGTTCGTTTGCTCCGAACTCGCGCAAGAACCATGAAACCATCCAGTAGCCTCTGAAAAGTTGAATTTCAAGTGAATACGAGCCCGGTACAGCGGAAGGATAGGGCGGAATGAGCGGTATCACTTCGATGTATTTTTTGTGGGTGGTGTTAATAGTTGCCGCTGTGCCATAAGAAAGACAGCAGATGTTTGATGCAAGTGTCCCTGAGCCCAAAACTTCACAAGCTTTGTCTGCCGCTGCGGCAATTACCGGCAAACCAAGGGGAATACCGGTATCATCAGCAGCTCTGCGGTTAACTTCGCCTAAGAAACTTGCCGGTTGCACCAAATCAACGAGCTTTTCTTCTTCGACGGGAACGGCTTTCCACTTCCAGTCGCCCTTCCCTGCCCATTCATGTTTTTTATAGTCGAAAGGCAAATAGGCAACCTGATTACCGGTTGAATCTATAAATTTCCCGGTCATTTGATAACTAAGATAGCCGGAAAGCAGGACGACTTTGTAAGTTTCATCCCAAATCTCCGGTTGATTGGTTCGAATCCAATTTGTTTTGGCTTCCGTTTGAAGATAGCGCACGGTTTCGGTCATCCCGGTCAGGGCAAAACCAAGCCCCCAAAAACCGCCAACTTTAGGCAAACCGGTCGTTCGACGTTGGTCAGACCAGTGAATAGCGGGTCTGAGAGGCTTTCCGTTTTTGTCGAGATTGATCAAGACATTCCGCTGGCAGGTGATGGCAACACCGGCAATTTTGCTTTTATCGACGCCATCCATAAGCCAGAGTTTTTGACAGGCTTCGCAAAGGCTTTTCCAAAACTTTTCCGGCTCCAATTCAGCCCAACCGTGATTGGCAGCCGAATAGATGGGCAAGGGGACATGGGTCTTGAAAAGCAAATTGCCTTGCAGGTCGAAAATTAGAGCCCGTGTCGATTGGGTGCCTACGTCTATTGCCAATAATTGTTCTTTCATCTAAACCTCAAAACCTTAAGCCCAGCCTTGCTTGAATTGGACTTTGTAAAATTAATTCATTGCCAAGTTTACCATTAAGATTAACAAGGCAGGAAACGGGCAGCGGGCAGCGGGGAGCTGGCAATTCTCAATATCAAATAAATCGTGAGATATATATAAATGGGTAGGGGGAGGTCCCAATCGTGAGCACTCAATAATCCACTGCTTAATAAGACCTCCCCTCGTGCTAAAACTGCGGATATGTAGTGAAAACCAAATTGTTTCCGTGATTCCGATGATTGATGAGGGCAGTTCCATAATGAGAATTCCTGACGGCGAGCCGGGAGCCGGAAACAATTGTAAGAAAACGGCAAAGGCTCAATATCCCCTAAAAAACGCCTTCATCGGCTACAATTCATCCGTCAGATAAATATCTTTCCTAAAGTGAGGAATTGTCGGTGAAAGACAAGCGAACCAACCTTAATATCCTTTTTCCAATCGTTCTTTTTATAAGCTTAATCTTGGCAGGAGGCTTTCAGCTTTCCCATAAGGAGCCGCATTGCCTCGATTCGCAACCCGGCATGGCGATTCAAACCGGTTCAGCAGGGCTGGCAACTGCCGACCCGGATGGCGAACATTCGGTTTACTCCTGGCCCTTTGCTCTCGAACAAATGGGGCATTTGCTCAGTTCTTATCAGCTCTATTCCGGCAATCTGGATGATGCTTATTTCCATGGCGGGATCGACCTGCGTGCCGAGGCAGGAACTGCAGTTCATACTCCGATGTCCGGGCAAGTGGTCAACATCGAAAAATACAATTTTAACGACCTCTATTGGGAGGTCGCCATCCTCGACCCTGAAGGTTACGTTTGGCAATATCATCACATTGATAAAAATTCCATCCCACAGACTATCCACCAAGCCTATGCAGCCTGGCAGGCAAATCCACAGACCGGTGGCTTTATCCCTGCAGAAAGCCATTTGGGCGATATCGTCACCTGGACGGAATGGACTTTTGGCAGTTATTTTCATCACATTCACCTCAACATTCTGGCAGCCGGGGATGTCTATATCAATCCGCTTGAGTTTTTGGACGAGACTTATCCCGACAGCCAAACGCCCGAAATCCAGGGGATTGGCCTGTTTAGCGGAACAAACAGCCTGCTTAGCGGTAATTCAGTTCCCAAAGATACAGATTACAGCCTCTATCTTCACGTTCGGGATCTCTACATGAGCGAGGTTTACTACCTGCCTCCTCAGCGAATCACCTATAAAATCAATGACAGCGAACCTCAGCTGGTCTGGGATTTTCACACTTTCCCCGGTGGAGATCAAGACGACGTCTACCCAAACAAACTTTTCTTGCCCGGTTTGACCAAAGGCAATTACGATGCGCGCGATTTCTATATTGACCTCGGTTTCAGGCTTGTAGGCGAAAATCCTTTCCCAACGGAAGTCGGGGAATATGAAATTGAGGTTGGGGTTTGGGATTATCACGAAAACTATACCTCCTCAAGCTTCATCTGGCTTGTTACAGAAAGCATCCCGGATGGCGGTTGTATTGGAAATAATGGAATTACTCACAGGTTCACAATCGAACAGGATGCTTCTATAGAGGATATCAACCTTGGGATCGTCGTCGAGCATGCCAAACGGGGTCAGATTCGGGTCAACCTGAAGGGTCCACAGGATAAGACGTCCAAAATCATTGTCTTCAACTCGGGAAATGAGAATCAAAATTACAATTTTTTGGTTGATGATGCTTCAGATGAAAAAATAAATAACAATAAGAACGACGAATTGTTCCCAACAACATTCAACCGTGAGGTTGGTCCTTCTCAGAATGGGATTTTGGATGCGTACATTGGCTTGCCGGCGAAGGGAGTTTGGGAAGTTTTTGTTTGTGACATGATGCCCGGCACAATCGGACAACTTTACAAACTTGACCTGCAAATTAAAACCACTAGTAATCAGCAACCGATTGCCACGCCTCAATCGCTTATGACCGGGATGGGGCAAGCCTTGCCAATTCTTTTGAGCGGAACGGATCCGGAAGGTGCGGCGCTTAGCTTTGAGATTGTTGAGATGCCAAAACACGGCAGCCTGACAGGCGAAGGAGCTTCGTGGCTCTATATTCCTCAAGCGGGGTATAAAGGGGAGGATGAATTCCAATTTGTTGCTAATGATGGCGAACAGAACTCTCTACCTGCTACGGTTAAGATTATGGTACAACCGCTCTTGTTTTTACCGCTAATTTTTGGTGTCAATTAATAGTTGACCAAGACTTCGTAATTGGCAGAAATTTTTTTGAGCTTTTAGCATAATAACCTGACATGAAATCAAACCTGGGTCATGTGACTGATTGACCCAGGTTATCCTCTGTCAACCGGAAAAAATATCCTGAAGCTGGTTCCGTTCTCGGTATCAACGGTGATTTCTCCGCCATGCAATTCCACCACGGATTTCACAATCGAAAGCCCAATCCCGTGTTTGCCGTCAGGTCCTTTATAAAAACGCTCAAAGATATGAGGCAAATCTTCCGGGTCAATTCCGGCTCCGTCATCACTCACGATTACCTCAACCCCATTTTTGCACTGATGGCAACTGAGTTTAATTTCGCTTTTGGCATAGCGTATGGCGTTAGAAATCAGGTTCGTGAAAGTTCGATAGAGGTGTTTTTCGTTATAATTCAAGAGCACAGCTTCTTGATCAAAATCAAAAATTATGTCAATTTCCTTTTTTTCTGCCATAGGTCGCAGATGTTCGGCACAAAGCGAAAGCGTTTCACGCAAATCGTTTTCTTCCATCTCCAAATTGCTATTGAGGGTATCAATTCGAGAAATATACAAAAGGTCCTCAACCAAAGTGCTCATTCGGTCAGTTTCTGAAACGATTGTTGCACCTGCTTCTTTGGGCGACATCAAACCAAGCTCCACACCTTCGGCAAAACTGCGAATCGATTGCAAAGGCGTACGCAACTCATGCGAAACATTCTGGAAAAAGAGTCGCTGATCCTTATCGTAGGCTTCCAGCCGCTCAGCGGACAAATTCATCGCATCGCCCAGTTCTTCAAATTCCTTATCCTGAAAAGCAAATGCTCTCTGTCCAAAATTCCCCTTGCCAATCTCCTCAGCAAAACCAGACAATGCCTTCACCGGTGCCGAAATTGAGCCGGCAATCGTGTTGGCAATGATAAAACTAACCAACATCCCAACGACCATCACCACTCCCAAAGCCATATTGACGGTTTGGACAAGGTGGTTGATTCCGGCGACGCTGACGTAAAAAACGAAGTAGAAATCGGGGAGCAGAGCGTCCGGAACCGTAGAGATATAATAGGCATCGTTGTCGGTTTTCACAAAAAGATAACGGGCTTCGCTCAAATCGGTGTTTTTAGACTTTAAAGAAGAAGCCATTTGCAAGATCTCATCAACTTCTTCTTCGCTCAGGTCTTTGTCGAAAGTCCAGACTTCATAAGCAGAATTGATTACCAACACCTGCCCGCGTTCTCCGAAACGCGGTTTCTTCTGGTGGGAGAGGTCAGGCAGGAAGGGATCCGTCCCATTTCCGGGTTGAAGTCCCTGGGGTGATCCAAAGGTTTGCACCAAATTATCAAGCTGATTTTGAACACTCGCCTTAATATAATTATTTATAAATAGATTAAAAGCAATAAAAACACTGGCGAAAACAACAAGCAGCAACAAGAGCAGCATGATAAAAATACGGGGCTTGAGCTGCCAACGCCGCCCCAAAAAATGCTTATTCATCGTTTTCCTGAATTTTTAGCCGAAAACCATAACCCCAAACTGCCTCAACCTGCACCTTGCTTTGCTCAAGTTTCTTGCGCAAACGGCGAACTGTATCATCCGTTGCCCGGGTGGCAATTTCAGTTTTGTAGCCCCAAATGTTTTCAAGCAATTCATCCCGCGAAACCGCACGGTCTTTCATTTCTACCATGTATCGCAAGAGTTCATATTCATTTGGCGTGAGTGCTAATTCGTTTCCCGAAATTTTGACGATTTTACTCCCTGAATCGATGCTAAGGTCACCAAACTGAAGTACACGGTCGTCTTCCGGCTGTCCCTGATTTCCCTTTTCAAATTCGATTCGTCGAAAAATCGCTTTGACCCTCATCACGAGCGACATCGCAGAGAAAGGTTTTGTGAAATAATCATCGCTTCCAAGGCTTAGGCCCGTTGCGTAATCGAGGTCAGAATCACGAGCGGTCAGCATGATAATCGGCACGGTGGAAAGTTTGCGCAATTCGGTGCAAATCGTGAAACCATCGCTGCCGGGCATCATAACATCCAAAATCACCAGATTACAGGCTTCATTTTTAAAAGCCTCCAATAACAAATCCCCATTTTCAAAGGCAGTTACCGCATAGCCCTCACTTACCAGGAAAGTTTTTAGCGCCTCGCGAATGTTGGGCTCGTCATCGGCAATATAGATACTTTTTTTCATCTCGCTCATAATCAAGAGTTCCTTAGTCTATTATTATACAAGCATTGCAATAGTAATCTTCCGAAATATGATTTGATTCCTGACGCAAAGCGTACGCAAAATGACAGTTTGAACTAAGCAAATTGCAGGCTTCGATATCCGGGTTGCCGCCGAGTTGGGTTGTCAACAAAAAATCGGACAAAAACTTAAGAGACACTGATTCTGTTTCCCGTTTTCCGCCACGGCGTCCTGTTACCTGTCAGCCGCTCCCGGCAATTCAGGGTAAAATAGTTAAAATGTGACTGAAGGAGACTGAAAATGAAATTTCCCTTTTATCAGGTAGATGCTTTCGCGGTGAAACCATTCAAAGGCAATCCCGCTGCTGTATTTTTGTTGGAAAGCGCCCGTGAAGACAGCTGGCTGCAAGCTGTCGCTGAGGAAATCAATCTCCCCGAAACTGCTTTCCTGCTCCCCAAAGGTCACGACTACCAACTTCGCTGGTTCACCCCCACTACCGAGGTTGACCTCTGTGGTCATGCGACCATTGCCAGTGCCCATATCCTCTATGAATTTGGCTTTTATGACTTTGATGAAACCATCAACTTTCATACCCGCAGTGGCATCATAACTTCCACCTTCAACCGTGGCACAATCGAACTGGACATGCCCCGTCTTAATGTAAAACCGACCCCCATTCCTGAGGGCTTGCTCAACATTTTAGGCACGGAACCAGTGGCAACTTTCGTTTCCGATGCCAATACCCTAATTGCAGAAATGCCTACCGCAGAACACATCCGCTCATTTGTGCCTGATTTCAAAAAAATCGAAAAGCTCGACTTCGAAGGGCTGGCAATCACCGCCCCCAGCGACGACCCGCGCTTTGATTTTATCTCGCGCTATTTCTCTCCGCGTGCCGGCATCCCCGAAGACCCGGTAACCGGTATGGCACATTGCGCCTTAGGTCCCTACTGGGAAGCAAAACTCGGCAAATCGAACCTCCACGCCTATCAGGCTTCTGCTCGTGGCGGCGAAGTTTGGCTGCGCATTGCCCCCAGCCGCGTCTTCGTCGGCGGAAAAGCCGTTACCGTCCTTGCAGGAGAAATGTTGAGGCAATAAGCCTCGCAGCAGACGCAATAAAAAAGAAGCAACAAAAGGCTTTTCAATTTCTCGCAAATTGGGTAGAAGCCTTTTGTTTTTTGGTTTTTAGTTCCTCTCTCCATTATCATCTGAGGCTTACTTTCAAGTGCTCACTTATGCTTAATTCATTGTTTAATACCATCTATCTCAGTAAAACGACCATCCATCGAGAATCGCTGGAAATTGAATCAACCTGTCTTTATAATCTCGTCAAGAAAGGAAAAAAACTATGCAATTCGAAATAAAACTTGACCCGGCATACCAAGAACCCCATTGCATAATTCTCACTGCCAAGATGTCCGATGAGGTTCAAGCTCTCGTTCAACGATTAAGCGAAGCCCAGCCTGAACTCATCACAGGCTTGAAAGATGAGAAAATCGAGGTTCTCGAAATCAACGAGCTAATTCAGATTTATGCCAGTGAAGGCAAAGTTTTCGCTCTCAACCCGAACGGCAAATATCTCCTCAAGCTAAGGCTTTACGAGGTTGAAAAACGCCTCCCAACAAATCAGTTCGTCCGCATTTCGAACTCTGAAATTATCAATCTCAAAAATGTTAAAAATTTCGACCTAAGCATAACGGGCACAATTTGTGTCAAACTCTCCAACGGCAATACGACCTATGTCTCAAGAAGGTGCGTAGCCAAAATTAGAAAAATTCTTGGAATATGAGGTAAATAATGAAAAAGAATGTTTTACAACGTGCTTTAATGGGCCTTCCTCTCGGGATATGTCTCGGCTATGCCATAACAATACTCATTTCACTCATCATCGGAAACGGAGAATATTTTCCCGTCCCGCCCCAACTTGTTCTTGACCTGGGGAATGAAATTAATGCGGTTCTGGTGCAAACTTTGCTCTGCGGCATTCTGGGTGCCGGTTTTGCCGCAGCTTCTGTCATTTGGGAAATGGAAGATTGGAGTCTGGTAAAGCAAACCGGTCTCTACTTCCTAATCTCATCTCTGCTAATGATACCCGT
>JAGOIM010000188.1 GCA_017995665.1 Anaerolineaceae bacterium
CCTGATAGCCAACCTCTTTTAGCGCCAAAAGCGTTCCGGCAGCGATGTCGTCCACATAGGTGAAACCGCGGCTTTGATTTCCGTCGCCATTTATCCTGACTGGCAAGCCTTCATTAATCCATTGACAGAAGCGGAACATGGACATATCCGGACGCCCGGCCGGACCATAAACCGTGAAATAGCGCAAAA
Source organism: Anaerolineaceae bacterium (assembly GCA_017995665.1). Taxonomy (GTDB): domain Bacteria; phylum Chloroflexota; class Anaerolineae; order Anaerolineales; family Anaerolineaceae; genus Mesolinea. The sequence goes on from JAGOIM010000188.1 coordinate 190, forward strand.
TGCTGATATCAATCCCGTAAAGGTGGTGATAGGAATAGGCAAAAGCCTCCGCACCCTTCTTGCTGGCAGCATAAGGAGCCAGGGGTTTATCGGTGCTTTCAGTTTCGTCATGCGCATTGCTTCCGGAATCGCCGTAAAGGCTGGAAGTCGAAGCAAGTATAAATTTTGGAACGGCTTGCCGGCGAACATATTCAAGCATATTGAGCGTACCAAGCGTGTTGGTGTAGAGATAGCTCCAGGGATCGCTCATGCTCATCCTCACACCGGCCATGGCTGCCAAATTAATCACAGCCTGAGCCTCCGGCGCAATTTCGGTCAAGGTATCGATTGTTGCCAAATCGGATATATTGGCCTTTAGAAAAGTGAAATTTGCCTGATTACGCAAACTTTCGAGCCGATGCTCTTTCATTCGCGGGTCGTAAGCCTGGTTCATGTTGTCCACACCGACAACGCGCTTGCCTTCTTTTAAGAGAGAATCAGAAACTTTTGAGCCAATAAATCCGGCGGCACCGGTTACGATAATCGTTTCCATCAGAGTTTAATCACTTTCACGCCCGCTTTGGGGATGTCTTTCGTGGCGTTGCGAGCATCGAAAATTAACTGAGCTTTTTCAACAATCATGTTGTAGTCAAACTTGCTATGGTTGGTGATGATAGCGACAATGTCCGCCGCTTCGACTGAGGCAGCCAAATCTTTTTCAGAGCTCAATTGGATGTTCTCGACATCCAGTTCAGGCACGTATGGATCAACATAGCTAACAAGCGACCCTTTTTCCTGCAAGAGGTGGATGATATCAATTGCCGGGGATTCGCGAACATCGTTGATGTTTGGTTTATAAGCAACGCCCAAAACCAAAACCTTACTGCCGTTGAGCGGTTTTTTGAAGCGGTTCAGGGCATCCTGAATGCGGTTGACAATATAACGCGGTTGGCTGGTGTTTATTTCCGAAGCCAATTCGATAAAACGCGCGTTGTAATTCAAAGCTTTCATCTTCCAGGAAAGATAAAGTGGGTCAATCGGGATGCAATGCCCGCCCAGCCCGGGTCCGGGAGTGAATTTCATGAAGCCGAAGGGCTTGGTTGCCGCCGCATCAATTACTTCCCAAACGTCCACGTTGAGATGCTCGCACATTTGGGCAAGTTCATTGACCATCGATATATTAATCATCCGAAAAGTGTTTTCGAGCAATTTGGTCATTTCGGCAACTTCAGCCGTCGAAACCGAGACAATGGTTTCAAGCGCTTGCTGATACCAGGCGGTCGCAACTTCGGTACAGAATGGCGTTATCCCGCCAACAACTTTTGGGGTATTAACCGTCGTAAAATCTTTGCGTCCCGGGTCAACGCGTTCCGGCGAAAAAGCCAAAAAGAAATCGACACCGACATGTAAATTATGGACTGTTGTCAGTCTCGGCAAAACAAATTCACGGGTTGTGCCCGGGTAAGTGCTCGATTCGAGAACGATCACCATGCTGCGGTGCAGGTAAGGGGCAATCGCCTCACTGGCATTGGCGATGAAGGACATATCCGGGTCGCCGGTTTTGCGCAATGGAGTTGGTACACAAATAGAGACTGCATCGATTTCAGCCAAAACGGAGTAATCAGTTGTGGCGCGCAGCCTGCCCGATTCGACATGCTTGCGAACCTGAGCATTGCTTATATCTGAAATATAGCTTTCGCCCTGATTGATCAGGTCTACTTTTTCCTGAATTGGGTCGATACCGGTAACTGCAAAGCCAGCATTTGCAAAGGTGATGGCCAGTGGTAAACCCACATAGCCGAGACCAACAACAGCAATGTTAGCTCGCTTTTTCTGAATATCTTGAATTAAATCTTCTTTTACCATTTTTCCTCATTGAATTCGGATCTAAAACAGGCTTAACTGTTCGGCCAGTTTATCTTCTTCTGAATTGCTTGGACTGGTCTTGATTTCATTGCTAATTTTTGTCTGAATTTGGGCTTCAGACTTTGGCGTCGGCTTGGTTTTCTCTTCAACATTGAAAAACTTTTTCAGTTTCGAGAAATCATCTATAAGCGTTTGACGTAAAGCGGGCTGGTGCAAAGCAGCCGCCGGATGATACATTGTAACCACCTTACGATCGTTTACGTTGTGGGTTCTCCCATGAATTGCGCTGATTCTGCCGCCTTCGACAAACTTAGCCATCGAAATGCGCCCCAGCGTAACAATAACCTTGGGTTGCAACAATTCAATTTGTTCGTCCAGATAAAGCTGACAGGCAGAAAGCTCTTCGGGCAAGGGATCACGATTGCTTGGCGGGCGACATTTTACAATGTTGGTGATAAAAACCTCTTCGCGTTTCAAACCTGCCGCTTCAATCAAATCGGTCAAAAATTGACCAGATCTACCGACAAAAGGCTTAGCCTGACGGTCTTCATGAAAGCCTGGAGCTTCCCCGATAAACAAAATGTCAACCTGCGCCGGACCTTCACCCGGCACAGCATTCAGCCTCTCCTTTGCCAGAGGACAGCGCTGGCAGTTTTTAATTTCCTGCCTGATTTCTGATAATCTGTTTTCTGAAGACATGTGCATTCCCGGTTTAGATTTTACCCTAACCACATTATATTAGACGTTTTTTGAT
>JAGOIM010000002.1 GCA_017995665.1 Anaerolineaceae bacterium
CCCTTCAAGAATTAAACATGAATGATACAAGTCAAAGGAACTTAAATAATCCTTATTGGAGACGATCTTTTGTATTAATTCGAAATCATTCATCTGAATTAATATATTATAAATTTTGCCCTTATTGACTTCATCATTTACATCACGAATCAAATTTAATAAACGAACACCAGAACCAATTGGCAGATAATCGTTAAAAAATTGGATCGCTGCAGAAAATTGTGGTTCACGACCTTTCTTGATATCTTTATACAAGCTCTCCAATTGATCAATGGGTACTGAGGTTTGGGCTTTTTTTTGAATGCCCCGAGGAACGAATTCTTCATATTCTGAAAGTAGATTAGGGTAACGCTGATTGGATTGAGTTTGTTGGGCTTGGGAGGGGCTTTGTGTAATTGGGTTCAATTTAGCCCCACAAACTCCACAAAATCTCGCATCATGCCTAATAGCCGTTTGACAATTTGAGCATAAAAGTTCAGACATTTTAAATCATTTCTCCTTTTTTCCATCTTAGGATATCTTTTCTCAATGATCGCAATGCTTTTTCAGGCTCGCGAATTATCCAGTCAAGTGTGAGTAAAGCAGCCAAGGGTGTCATTTTTAAGTCAGACACCAATAAGCTGTAAGGCACTTCTCTAATGATGAGCTCAACCTTTTTCCCAGCCAAAATGTCCAAAAAAGCTTCTTTGATAATAAGATCAGCATTGTTCAATTTGGCAAGTATAAGTTCAAGGTTTTTTACAGGAATTTGAAACTGTTCTTTCAACACATCACTGTAATCTTTGCTTGTGAAAATTATTTTCTCATCCATATATTCCATTCCTTATCATCTCTGCATAATTGAAACTATCCATTTCAATTGGTTGTGACATATATTCCTCATTACCATATATTGTTCTGTCTTTGTAATCATCTATGTTTTCTTCCCAAGACTGTCTGATACTTTCCGGTACAGTTCCCGGGTTTCTGACTGCAAACTCTTGATAGGCGTGTCTGCCCTCGTGAATTATGGTATCCAGGTTTTCTTCCAGAGGCATTTCTCCGGCTACATGATTTGAATTGATAATCAATTTTTCTCCGTCGTATGCGCCATACATATCAGATGGCATGTCCTCTAATACGATATCCATAGGAGGGCGTCCTTGATGCCCGGCGATAATCGATTCGGCTTCTTGCAATGTCGTTAATCGTTCTTCTGTCTCCAGAGTTTCCCAGACATTTGGTTGGAGTTCGTTAACGGCTTGAAGGTCAGATGCGATTTCATTTGCGACCTCAACGGTATCAGAAACAAAACCCGCTTCTTCTGGGCCTGAGTTATACAATTCTGACATAGAGTCAATGTAATCTTGTGAGGAGTCCAATACTTCATTTGTGTTAAAACCATCGTAAGAATGTTTTCCGAATCGTTCTAAACCTCTGCTTGTTTCATTTTCCTCATCATAGTTAAGAACCGGTTCCACTCTAATATGTCCTTCCGTGTTCTCCCGGCCATCAACCGTATCTTGTTCGATGCTCAATTGCTCAGGGCTAAAACCGCTATCATCAGAAACACTTGATACATCATCAATAGTGTCTTCTCCTGTTTGGTCAAAAGCTAACTCTTCAGTGTTGCCAGTATCTTCAGTTTCAAGATCGGTCAAAGTGCTCCCATCATCCTGATTAGGTGTCGAATCTATTACTAGAGAATCGGTGATTTCAGAGGCTTGCTCAAGATCACTGTCCATATAGACTTCTTCCATAGCTTGGTTGATTCTGTCCAAATCGGCTGATTCTTGTTGGTCCAGGCTCCACTCAGCATCTCTGGCTGCAGATGAAAACTCGGATGTGAACGGGGCATCTGAGTCCCGAGGCAGATCGTTTACCATTTGATAAACATCTTCACGCATTTCATCAACCGAAGGGATTTCTTGTGCAGGCTTAGAGAGTTCCTCTATCTCTTCCGTGCTCCATTCAGTGGGAGGATTTTCTGGTGAAACCAAGATTTCAGACTCTTCTGAAACCTCTAATGAAGGCGAGTTATCTTCCAATGGGTCCAAGCCCTCGTTTATCTGATTTGTATCACTCACTTCTGATACAGCTTCCGAATCTAAAATATTGACCTCATTTTGATCTGAAGCCACTTCTTCTGTTTGCATTGTGATTTCTCCAACATCAAAATCTTCTTCAATTACCTCAAGATCAGGGGTATCGATTGTTTCAAACGATTCCGGCGCAGCATCCGGTATATCACTACTATAATCATCGTCTAAATCCATTAAACTCCTTTCGATGAAACGATACTCAGCAACTTCATCATACGTTTATTTTGAACAGGATCAGAATAAACTTCATTGCGTAGAAGCTGAATTTGATTTGCAAGAACGCAATATGTCAAACCTAATGAAGACTCCGAGTCCATCTCTTTTTTATTTACAAGCCATTCTCTTAATTGATTAATTTTCGAATCAATTTCTTCTTGAGTTTTGGCATCGAGCAATTCCCTGGTTTTTTGTGAAATTGCATTTGCTACTCCTGGGTTTGAGAAGTAGTTGTTTTTCACAGTCGAACGATATTTACACGAAAAATCTTTTCGTCCTGGGCAGTAAAAGCAAGAATGCATTGGCATAATCACAACCCATTGATCTAATTTCGAATCTGTTTGGATTAATTTCGTTTGTTTTTCAGCTTGATTAACAAAATTAAAGGCTGAGTTCCATGGCACTGTTTCAATCTCTCCTAGCCCAAGTGTCGTTAGCTTTTGTATCATTCGTTGCCGGATAAAGCTGTCTGAAAGATTCTTCAACCGGTCAGGGTTATAACCATCCTGATCGCCAAATTCCGGAACTTTCAAATGAACCGGTTGTCCATACATACTGCGTACAATTGCAAAACCAGGCTTGAGAGTTCTGGCATATGTTTTCTGATTCTGATTGAGGTTTGTGACATTTGAGAAAAGCTCAAAACTTGGTGCATCTTCCAACCAGTGCATAATTTTTATATAGGTATTTCCAATAGCACCTTTTACTAAGACGGTGGGAATTTGCTCAGCAATGATGATTCCCTCTCCAAAACCACGAACTTCAGCCAATAGATTGCTGAAAGTCTCTCCAGCACCACCTCTGCTATTTCCGCTACCGTCAGATCCTGAGCCAACTTCACTCATCAATCGATGGGCTTCTTCTACGATTGTGATATGCGGTTTCGATTTTGGTCTGGGGTCTACCTCTAATGCCTCTGCAAATGAAATCAGCAGAAAGCCCATCATTAATGCAATATCATCGGTGGAGCCTATCCGACCAAGTTCCATTATTGTAGGTTGCTTTAATATCAAATTGAATGGCATAGATTTTCGGACATTTAATGTATTACCCACGTTTTCTAACAAATCGCCAATTCTGATGACAGAGGCTTGTCTGATATTATCACCAACTTCCCTGCCATATTTTAAGTTATCAGTGATAAAACTAATTGCATCAAAAAATTCAGACAAAATCGGGTATTCATGAGCCTCACTTCCGCGGTCCAAAGCAATATCCCAGCCTTTGTCGCGATAAACCTTCCTTAATGCTTCGCGGTAAACCATGGGTAAAGGTTCCTGAAGCGAAAAAGCGGATTCGAAAATTCCCATCATTCGCGAAATGTGCGTTTTAATTAACACTCCCGGTTGAACTTCGAAAGGATTGAAGCGAAAAGGGGAGGTGCTTTCATCGCCAACGGTGAAAATTAGCAAATCATCATAAAGCCCTTCAAAACCTAAGAGTTCCCGGTAATCGGGTTTGTCAACAGGATATAGAACCATAAATGGCAAGCCATGATCGTTCCATAATTGGGAGAGAATATGCTTTATCGTTGTGCTTTTACCAGAACCAGTGGAACCTGCGATTAATGCATGCCGAGTTAAATCGGGGATGGGAATACTGAAATCTTCAGAAGTTGCAGTACCACGATGATAAATTTGTCCTAATTTAATCCCCGGGATTTTCACTATATTTTTTTGCAAGGCTAAAACATCATCTTTGTTTGCCCGTGTTTGTTCACGTAACTCCAATTCATCAATTGGAGAAATAAATGGTTCGTTTCGAACTAAAGTTCCAGGAATATAACCGGATTCGGGAGGAATGGGCAAGCGGAAAGCGCCATAAGCTTCTTGTTCAGTACAAAAGTAACGTAAGCGTTGTAAGGGGGGAGCGGCAATTGTGTGCCCCCAGAAATCATGTTCAAGGAAACGGATATTGTTAAGCTCTGTTTGAAATTGCTCTTCATTTGCCGGTTGACTCGCTACCCAGGTTGTCGGGTAGATGTTTGCCGCGTTTCCCATCATTTCGGACCCCAGGGCTTCAGCAAGGCTACGTGGTGCACTGGTTTCACCAACTAAGTGAACCCTGACCATCTGTAGTTGTTCTCGCTCAATCATCAGCGATTCATAGACATAAACTCCAATTTGTGCGCGTTTACGAATATATTCTTCAAGGACATCCTGGTCTTCATTCGCCGTTTTCTTAAACATGCCTATCATAAAGCTAACATTGTAAATTTCCTGATCGAACATCTTCGTTGGGCGTAAGCTTACATCAACGTAGGATTTTTCAGGTTGGGAGGCCAGTGAGGCAAAAAAGCGGGACATCGGGTTTGAAGTTTGAGATGGTACAAAAGGATGAACTATATAATCGCCGACCCTTTCTTTAGGTGCAAGTGCTGTCATTGGGCGAATAGGCATTTCTTCATACTTTCGAATTTCGAGGACATTTTCTGAAGTTAGCGATTGGAATTTTATTGGCTCATAAAAAAACAAAAATTCTTCTTTATTCGTTACCGGTTCAATTGGATAACCAAAGGGTTCCTCAATTGGGAAAAGACTATAAAACTTTTCCCATAACTTCTCCGCAAGAATGAGCGCATGCTGTTGGTTCTTTCCAAACACTTTTGCCAAATAGATCATATCAATCAAGTTGGGTTGGCCGGGGGTTGGATTTGGAGTAGAGATAAAACGTAAATTAAAAGTTGAATGGTTTTCACGAATGCGTGTCAGGTCATAAATAAACCGGAATTGTCTCTTTTGCACCAGTCCAATCCGATCATTTCCCACTCGAGTCAGGTCATCAGAAAGCATAGCCGGCAAAAAAGGAACTCTCGCAGCCCAAATTGCATGTACACCTGAAAGGGCTTTATAGGTAACGCCATTGGTATTGTCAAAACCGGCTGCTTGATTTACAAGGGTTTCATTGCTTGTGAAAATAAATGGATAAATAATTTTCATTTTATTCCTTTTGGTTCATTTAGAACTAAACTAATGATATGGTCAAATTATACTATTATTGAAGTGTTGATGACATGCAAACCATCTCTTTTCTATAAAGTTCTATCTATATATCCACAACGTGTCTTAATACATTAACCGCTTGGTTTTAATGATTTCTTCATCATTAGATTCAATTGATCTTTTTAGTCCGGGTATGACATCCTCGTTCATTTTCTTTAATTTCCAACGATGCTTTTGGATAAAACCTTGTAATGATTGGGTTACCAAGAACACTGCGGTTGGTAGTAATACAATAAATGCCGGCAGATCCCTTATGCCGGAAAGATACGCAAGATATCCACCAGTAATCAACATAAGAATTAACGGGAGAGTTATCCATGAGCACCCTGGTTCATATTTTGGAAGAGAAGTTGGGTACTGCTTCAAAAATTCGGACTTGTCAGTAGAAGCTAAATCAAGTTTTTCATGAAGTATTCTTTTCTCTTTTTGAAGGTCTCTTAATTTACTTTGTTTAATTTCCTCGAATGTGGCTAATTTGTCCACACCGCATTTAGAACAAAATTTATTCGAAGCTTCAACCAATTCTCCACAATTGGGACATGCTTTGCCTAAGGTTTCGCCACAATTCGAGCAAAAAGTCGTACCAACCGAATTGGCTTTCTTGCAGGCAGGGTTCGGACAAATCCAGGCATCAGTCCGTTCTGCTTGAGGAAGAATGGGGCTGGGACTTTGGGGTGGTATCGCGGAGAAATTACCTCCAAAATTAGAACCGGGGCTTGTAAAAAATGCGTCCGGGTCAGATAAGCCAGCCTGATTTCCTATTGCTGCTGTTAATTGTTTGTCATATTCACTGCGATTTTCTGCATTCAACAAAGTTGTCCGGGCATTTTCAATTGTTCGCAAAGCATTATTTGCCTCATCAACAATCTCTGGCTTATGATGGGTCACCAAACCTCGCCATTTTTGATACTGTTCATCTAACTTGATCTCGATTTCTTGAGTCGAAGCTGATTGAGGTAATTGTAATAAGTCGTAATAATTAATCATTATTTCCTTTCGACGGTGTAAAGTCGAAGAATATTGTTTTGATGAAGAGTAGCAGGCAAATTGAAAAATGTTATCTGTCTGCTACTTCCCAAATTATCGTCGATCTGATGCCTCGTCGGATCATCATTGTTAAGTAAAAAATTGAAGAGCAAATCTAATACTTCCTTTTTTTAACTTCTTCGATTTGTCCTTCAATGCTTTTTAATTGAGGAAGCAATTTTTCGTTAATTGACTTTTTGCCTTTTAAAGCTCTCTCCAATAAAATGACACCGAAAGTAATACCAAAGGCAACCAAAACTGCTAATACCATGGATCCACTCCAGTTTCTTATGAGAAACATAGAAGCTACTGCCAGGAATATAGTAATAAAGGGTAGTAAACAACCAGTATCAGGAATAAATTCCTTGTGGTTTTTGGCAAAAGCCAGGGGATTATTTTCTGCCTCCTGAAGGAGTTGTTCAACTTTTGATTGTTGTTCGCGCAAAGCTTGAATTTCCGCTTTTTTGCTCTCTTCGAAAAAGCTTTGTTTATCCACGCCACAATTTGAACAGAACTTATTGGATGCTTCAACTAAGGCTCCACAATTTGGGCAGTTTTTTGCAAGGGTTTCCCCACAATTGGCACAGAAAGTGGTTCCGATTGGGTTGGCTTTTTTGCAGGCAGTGTTCGGACAAATCCAGGCATCCGTTCGTTCTGCTTGAGGAAGAACGGGACTGGGCCTTTGGGGTGGTATCCCGGAGAAATTACCCCCAAAATTAGAACCGGAGCTTGTAAAAATTGCGTCCGGGTCAGATAAGCCAGCCTGATTTCCAAGTGTTGCTGTTAATTGTTTGTCATATTCACTGCGCTTTTCTGCATTCAACAAAGTTGTCCGGGCATTTTCAATTGTTCGCAAAGCATTGTTTGCCTCATCGACAATCTCTGGCTTGTGATGGGTTACCAAACCTCGCCATTTTTGATACTGTTCATCTAACTTGATCTCGATTTCTTGAGTCGAAGCTGATTGAGGTAATTGTAATAAGTCGTAATAATTAATCATTATTTCCTTTCGACGGTGTAAAGTCGAAGAATATTGTTTTGATGAAGAGTAGCAGGCAAATTGAAAAATGTTATCTGTCTGCTACTTCCCAAATTATCGTCGATCTGATGCCTCGCCGGATCATCATTGTTAAGTAAAAAATTGAAGAGCAAATCTAATATTCTCTTTTTCTAACTTCTTCAATTTGCCCTTCAATGCGTTTTAATTGAGGAAGCAAGTTTTCGGTAAGTACCCTTTTGCCCTTTGAGAGTGTAAGGAAGTATTTGTAACCAAAGAACAAACCAGCTGTAATTAACAATGATAGTATAGTTATTATAGAAATGTTGTCACTCAAATTCAATATCATATTCCCAATACCTATAAAAATAAGAAAAAATACAAAGTAACTTCCGCAACCCAGTCCGGTGTTAGAAGTCAATTCCTTGTGGTTTTTAGCAAAAGCAGTGGGATTATTTTCTGCTTCCTGAATGAGTTGTTCAATTTTTGAATGTTGTTCGCGCAAAGCTTGAAGTTCGGCTTTTTTACTCTCTTCGAAAAAGCTTTGTCTATCAACGCCACAATTTGAACAGAACTTATTGGATGCTTCTACTAAAGCTCCACAATTTGGGCAGTTCTTCGCAAGGGTTTCCCCACAATTGGCACAGAAAGTGGTTCCGATTGGGTTGGCTTTTTTGCAGTCAGGGTTCGGACAAATCCATGCATCTGTGCGGTCTAACATTCCTGGTTTTACAATAGCCGCCGTTGAACCCGTGCCCATAGTCGGGATGCCGAAAACAGGGGCCATGGCAGGCTGAGCTATGGCGATGTTTGGATCGGCCAAACCACCTGAGTTGGCGAGCTCTTTATCCAGTTCTACATCATAGCTAAAACGGGAAGCTGGATCTAAAAGAGTTGAGCGCATTTGCTCAATAGTTTGGAGCGCTTGATTGGCTTGCATAGCGATGTTATTGTCATGATGAGTAACCAGGGCTTTCCATTTTTGATATTGGTCATCTAATTTTGCCTCAATCTCACTTGCCGAGGCTGTTCTTGGAACTTGCAGTAAATCATAATAATTTTGCATTTCTTCTCCTGTCATTTGTCTTTATAATTTTTTGTCCATCATTTTGATGGCTATTCGTACTTTTCTTTTCTGGCAGCATTCAATAAGCCGATAATCTTTTCTTTATCTGGAAGTAGGCGGTTTTGCAGGTGATTTTGCACTGCTTTCTTTGCTTTTGCTGTGAGAATCATTTGGGTAATGCTTACATAAATGACTAAGCCTACAATAAACCCAATACCAAAAAACCACCAAGATCGTAGTTTCAATCCCAGAAAAATTGCCAATCCAATAGATACTACTTGACCTAATGTAGTATCAGGTTTATAGCCAACATCAAACAAGCTATTCCTTGTGTTGAAAAATTTTGTTGGATTCGAAGAAGCTAATTGAATTTCCTCTTCCTTTTCGGCTAAAGTTTTTTCGAGCGCTTTAATATTCTTTTTCTTCTTATCTTGAACATATTTTAATTTATCGACACCACATTTCGAACAAAATTGATTTGCCTTTTCAACCAAAGCACTGCACTTTGGACAGGATTTGCCAATTTCCTCTCCACACTTAGAACAGAAGGCGGTTATAAGTGGATTAGGTTGTCTGCAATTTGGGTTGGTACAGATCCATCTATCAATGCGTTTTTCATCAGGTACAGTTGCTCTTGTGCCAATAGTTGGGATGCCGCCTTGAGGCATAACAGGCGGGGCTATGGCGAAGTTCGGATCGGTCAAACCAGCTGAGTTTGCGAGCTCTTTATCCAAGTCTGCATCATAGTTTGAACGGGAGGCTGGATGTAAAAGAGTTGACCGCATTTGCTCAATAGATTGGAGGGCTTGATTGGCTTGCATAACGATGTTATTGTCGTGATGAGTAACCAGAGCTCTCCATTTCTGATATTGATCGTCTAATTTTTCCTCAATTTCACTTGCGGATGCGGTTAATGGGACTTGCAGTAATTCGTAATAGTTTTGCATTTCGCATTCTTCCTTCTTGTTGACAACTTTATCCTGGGGGTTCAGGATAATTTTGTTTCCACTCAGCATAAATCCACCAAGCATCGAAAAGATTAGCTTCGCGTTTGGCTGCTTCATACCAACTTTCATACAAGTGATAGACTGTTTGATCATAATTTGGAATTATGTTGCAACTTCCATGGTTATCGTTTAACAATTTAATCGCTGATTTATATTCAGCCTGTTGACCTTTTTGTTCGGATAACATTAGTATGCTTTCACATTTCAATTTGAAACAATTGTTGTTACCATAATTTTCGTTTAAACAACTCTCTGAATAATCAAAAGCCAGGTCTGCACGATTATTATCCAGAGCCTCTTTGGCTCTTTCCTCATAAATCTCTTCAAGTAAAATCTGGATTTCCAGTGGGTTGTAACCTTGTTCACGAGCTTGCAAGGCATTATCAATTGCGATTAAAAAATTATCAGTTTTCAGAGCATCCACGGCGGCAATATACGTTTTTTCAGCTTTTATTTTCATTGCATCCTGGTGCTTTCGCCATAAAAATGTTCCACCGATTACCAAAGCTCCCAAAACCAAAACTACGCCGATGGCAATTAGCCAAAAATGTTTATTCGGGTTTTGCCCAGAATCTGTTTTTGGTTGTGTAATCCTTTTTTCATTTTGGGGGCCAAAGTGGTCTTTATATTCTCTTAAATGGACGCCACAGGCCATACATATTTCAACACCATTTTGGTTAAAATTGCCACAATTCGGACATTTTTCACCTAATTTTACGGGTTGATCTGTCTTTTCCATGGTTTAGTTATTTAGAAACATAAAGCCCAGGATGCAAAGGCCAAGTATTATTAATCCAAGGAAGATCCAAAATACTATGCTTTTTGCCATAAAAGAGTAATTCTTAGACTCATTTACCGCATTTTGTTCGGCACGAGCTATTTGGTCGTCACTTCTCTTCTGAATTTCTAATTCGGCTTTATTAAAGCGGTTTGCTGCAACCACGGCTATTGGTAATCCACATCTTGAACAATTGGTAGCTTCAACACTAACCCACTGCCCACAGGACGGACAATTTCGTGCTACTTGATTATGACAATTAGGGCAAATCTGATAACCCTCAGACACTTGAGCATTGCATCGCGGGCAAGTTAGATAATTAATAATTGGTGAACCTAAAGAACCAAATGAAGGCATGTTAATGACTGGATTTTGTGGCTGTTGTCCAGATTGAAATCCAGATTCTTTCAATTGAAGTGCTGTTGAGTTAAGTTCATCAGCAAAATTATCAGGAGGCATAAGGATTTCATAAGCCAGATCTATTTCTGAAGCCATATCTTCGAGATTTTCTCCTGCCAGCTCTGCTTTGGCTAAGCGACCTTTAGCAATTGAATACGCTTTTTTAATTTCTTCCGGTGAAGGCATTGAATCTAAATCAAAGCCAAGAATATGTTTTGCTTCTTGTTGATCCATTTCTAAACCCTAGCCTGAATTTCCTGAACAATTTCGAGTAAATAATTTTGCTGCCAAGAGCGCATTATGGACGATTCGAATGGCGTTTCCATTCCATCTACTTCAATATACATATTAGGAGGAACCATTGGATACTGTGAAGAACAGTTAAAATAACAAGCTATCGTTCCTCCAGAATTGCTTGGCAGAGTAACTGAAATTAAAGTGTTTCCGGCTGGCAATCCTGTGTTTTTGTCTTTACCTAGTGCAGAATGGACGCTCGCTCCTGGCAGGTTGTTGAGATAGTTAATTTCTAAAACCATGCGGTTTTGACTTCCACCGGCACCTGTGTTGCTGGTTCCTGTTATTTGGGGGGGATTATAAGGATTTGGTAGCTGTTGTCCCGGGTAACCGCCAAAATTTTGGTTAGGATATTGTCCTGGATAACCACCAAAATTTTGATTAGGATTTTGTCCTGGGTAACCGCCATAATTCTGGTTAGGATATTGTCCTGGGTAACCGCCAAAATTTCCACTACCTAACATCCCCAGGAAAGAGTTGTTCTGGGTACTGCCAGCAGGAGCAAAAAGCGCCATACCTTCAGGGCTTAATAATCCCCTGGCTGCTAAATCTTTGAGCAGTTCAATCCGTTGATCAGGGGAGGCTTGTATAAGCATCGTGCGTATATCCATAGGAGTGTTCGCAAGCAAGTAGGCTTCTAATTGAGCGTCCTCCATTCGGGCAATCATTGCTAAACGACGCTCTGCGGTTGCATCACCTTTTGCATCCAAAGCTTTTAGTTCTCCGATGATGACATTATGGATTTCTATACCAAGGGTATTTGCAATCTGAGACGATTGAAGACCTTGAAATATTTTACGCCCGATTTCATTTCTGTTTGTCATAACCTCATCGTAGGTTGAAAAACTAATGATGGGGTCGATCACTTCGTGTACACGGTCAAAGAGTGCTTTAACAGGTTCTTCGTATTCAAGGGCAACAATTCTTGGATTTGAGACTTTGTACTCAACGGTTAGATTCATGTCTACCTGAATCGGAGGATCCTTAATTCTGTATTTACGCTCTGTTTCAATACTCAAACTTTGGATTCTGAGATTTACGACTGTTGCTCTTAAATCTCTAAATAATTTATACTTATTTAGATAGTAGAAACCGGGGCCAAGTGTTTCTTTATAAACGCCACCTTCTGTCAGTACTGCACAGTAACCCTCAGACACTTGATATTTGCCAGCCAAAAAACCTATTGGCAAGCCTTTATCGAGAATTTGTTCACGTTTGACTAAAGCCCTTTCATCAAGATAATCTCTATTGTCACTCACTCAATCCTCCTTATCGTTCTTTGAATCTGATTACTATTTATCGCTATGTTAGAACATAATCTCTACGCCTAATTAGTTAAACAAAAATTGATATATAACCTAGTGTTCTATTAATAAATCAAATTGCGTTTTGTATAGTAGTGCTCTTTGATTTTATCAATCTCTCGAAAAATGCAGGTCTGATTACTTTTTGCTTATTCAACAGTAACAGCCTCCAGCCACAACTTTTTCACATTGACTTCATTTCCAGAATCTGCAAAAGCGTATTTGACTTCTGTGCTTGTTTCAACACCAGATTCAATATCTTTTGCGGAAATTTCTACCATGCCATTTGCAGTACAGATGAGAGTAACCCTAACTTTTTTCCCAGATGGCCGATTAGGCGGTAATCCTGTCATTGAAAATTCGCCGATTGGATTACATAGAGCTGGATTTTGAAATTCCCCTTGATAGACGGTTAATTTTATAGCGGTTTGTCCGGGAATGGATGTAACGAATTCGCGAGAAACCTCGCAAGGAATTGGACTATTTTTCTTAATGAGAACAGAGTTGATTTTTTGCTGACTACCGGGGGCAGTGACTTCAATTCCGATAGAATGATTAACCACATCTGTAATTTGTATCCCACCTACTTTTTCCAAAATTTTTTCAGGAACAATTTCAACTTGAATTTTTGCGACTTCCTGAGCTGCTAAAATTGCAGCGCCTAAACTCACTGCTTCGTCTGGATTGATTGAGATGTCAGGCTCTTTGCCGAACATTTTTTTAATCACTTCCCGAACAGCTGGAATCCTCGTTGAGCCACCGACCAACAATATTCGGTCAACCTCTGCCGTTTGTACTTTTACCCCTCGCAGAAGCGTCCTAACAAGAGCCATAGTTGTTTCTAGCTTTGGAGCAATTGCCTCGTTGAATTCCTCACGGGTAATCACAACCTGACTCCGTAGCCCTCTGGAACGAACTAAAATTTTCGCTTGGTTGCGAAGGCTCAATTCTTTTTTAGCTTTTTCAGCATCAAGTCTTAGTTGTTGGCTTTCTGCCGGATCTTCGCAAGGGTCAAA
Source organism: Anaerolineaceae bacterium (assembly GCA_017995665.1). Lineage (GTDB taxonomy): Bacteria > Chloroflexota > Anaerolineae > Anaerolineales > Anaerolineaceae > Mesolinea. Next base: position 13,187 of record JAGOIM010000002.1, read on the forward strand.
ACCGTGCTCTTCTTTAAATTTATTTACACATTTAGTAATGATTGCATCATCGAAATCTTTTCCGCCTAAACGATGGTCGCCTTCTGAAGAGATGATTCTAATATCTTCACCAGCTTTTTGGATTCGAACGAGGCTGACATCAAATGTGCCACCTCCTAAATCGTAAACTAAGACGGTTTCTTCGGTTTTGCTTTTTAATGCCCCAAAAGCAATAGCTGCTGCTGTCGGTTCATTAATTAATTTCAACACTTTAAACCCAGCAATTTCTCCGGCTTGCTCTGTTGCCCGGCGACATTTTTCGTCAAAATATGCCGGAACAGTTATAACAGCATACGGTATGTCTTGGTCTAAATAAGCCTCAGTATCATTTTTAATCTTTTTGAGAATAATTGCCGAAATATCAACAGGGGAAAGCTTTTTTCCATTATGTTTTACATAAAAATCAGGGTTTCCGATTTCGCGCTTTACAAATTGTATAACCTCGTTTGGTTGAACAGTTGCATTAACCTTGGCTAATTCTCCAATCACAATTGAATCTTCGTCAAAAAATACAGCAGACGGAGTGATCCTTTCGCCTTCCGAATTCACAAGTACTTCTGGAAATCCATTCTCATTTACAATGGATACAGATGAAAAAGTTGTTCCTAAGTCAATACCTACGGCCAACAAATGTTTATTCACTTCTTATCCTCCTGTTAAGGGTGACTGTAATTATACAATAAATCCTTCAATTCTTGCAATAGTCAGAATGCAGCAATTACTATTTTAAGCTTGACTAAATGTAGAAAAAAGAGCCCCTGTCATAATGTAAATTGCAATAAACAACACAGAGGAACTCGCAGATGGCAAAACAAGCTGTCGAAGCAATTATACAGGTAATGTGTCAGGATTTGAGAAAAAGAAACGGCCTGTAAGATTAAAGGGATAATGTCCTTTTTACAAAATTGAAATGACCCAAAAAACATTAGGATCTGTGAAATGGAGGAAAGAAATGACAGGAAAAATTAGTCTGGAAAACAGGGATTAAGGGAGTCATGAGAAAAAGGTCACCCTGGGAAGAAAGTATCGCGGACAGCAATGGGCCGGTTATTTATTCGAAAGATTGTGGTAAAAGTGGAATGAAATTTAACTCGAGACTGGGACTCATCAAAGCTTGATTTTTTTCGAAAATTTGCTTCGAAATCAGGAACTATATTAAACTGCTCGCCCGATCGAAGTCTTTTTTCCAGACATAAATCAGGTAGGATTTTCTGGATTCGAAAGCGTTTGAGTAGGCGGGCATGTTCACAGACATATAAGTCTGGTTCTCTCTCAAACGTCCGAGGCGTCCCCGACCGTCATCGGTCTGCACGCGATAGGGAATGTCGTTTTGCTTGAGAATTTGTTCAATGCGATGAATTTCTTTTGGATCATTGTCGGATACCAAAAGTGAAGCAAAAATACTGAACATGAAGATTGATGACATGATTGATACTTTCTTTGGAAAAATTATAACGTTGTTTGGGTAGTAAGAGTTGATTGTCTTGGATAAAACGAGAGCCAGATTTCAATAATAGAATCTGGCTCTTTGTTTTTTATTGCAGTCCAGAAAAGCTTATCTGGACATGCTGATTTTAATCATTTCGCCTTTTTGGTCGAAAGTCATTCTCGCAAAGTGGTTATGGGCTTTGGATTTATATTCATATTGTTTTTTCAAGGTAACCACATAACGCTGGCTGGCTTTGAGTGGGTCAAACTGGTTGCGGTGTTCTTCGATTTTATCCGGGTCGAGAGTGAAGTTTGAGAGCTGCGGATTGAGTGAAACCGTTGCGTCGTTTAGACCGGGCAGATAATTCTGAATGACGTTTTTTATCTGACCCAGGATTTCACTGGGCATTTCATCAGCGGCAACAACTAATTCTTCGGGAGAATCGCTGATGGTTTTCAATTCCGGAGTTATGCTCGGTCTGATTGCCGGTTTGGTAACTTCTTTGACGTTTTTCGCTGTCGCCAGAGGGTCGCCATAGAGAACGAAAGAGAGAATGGTTTTCTGGTCTTCACCGTCCAGATAGCCCTGATTTTGGGTCATTTTCTTTGCCAAAGCAAGTTTTGCCTGCATCAAAGCATAACCGGCTGATTGACCATCGATGATATATTGCCAAAAATGCCAGGCAAGCAGATCGGCAGCGATCAGTGGTTTGCTGACTGAGCCATAGGAGATACAAGTCGAACCGACAAATGCACGGCTGCCGCTGGCGAGGAAATTGAGAGCGATCGATTCACTGACTCGCTTGCCCAAAATGTTGCCGCCGTAGCAAGCTTCACTTAAAACCAGCGCAGGCGCCGAGCTTTCAGTGCTAAAGTTTTCCGGCAGCAATGCGATTGGATATTCCGGACCCTGGATACGTTTGGTCAAATCTTTTTGTCCATACCATTCGGGAGAATCTTCCAGACCGTGCAAATTAAAGTAAGCATATTTCGGGTTCTTTATCTGCCCGTTGAGGAGGTTGAGATTTGTGTTTGGCGGAGAGGTGCGCAAACGTTCAGGACTGTCGATGACCGAAAAAACTTCCGAAGAGGGGGATTTCCAGACTTCTGCACTGCAAGAGATATTGTTTGAACGTTTCGCCGGTGTAAAGGAGGCGAAAAGTGTGCGGCTTAGCGTGTCGAAGAATCTGGCAAAGGGGTTGCTCTCCAAAGATTTCTTGTTTTTCACTTTGACGCTGTATTCATTGTTCAAGAAGCGCAATTGCTCCAGAAGGTAACCGGCATCAATTCCTTTCTCATCCGGGATCCGTCCGACAGGCCATTTTTGGATGAAATAGTTTTCATCGGTTGTTGCGTAAGGGTTATCAGAAGGGACGTTGAGATCGCTGTCGTCGGTTGGGTTGGGCAAACGATGGAAGGGGACAATGTCGTCTCCGCCAACGATTAAGAGCGCGCCAATCATTTCTCCCCGTGATGCTAAAACCTTATCCAAATCTACGAGGGCAAGTTTAAGCTTCCAAGCGTCAGCTTTGCCGATTGGTTCGAGGGCGAATTCCTGGCTGCTTTGTGGGTCATCGGGGATGAAAACAGCACTGTTCCAACCGGAAAGGCTGACCATTTTCAGGGCTAAATCGCGCATCGCTTCGATGACAACTGCTGCGGTGTTTTCGCCATACTTTGCCACCAAATTCTGACGGGATGTCATGATCACATAATTAGGGAAGCGTCCATCGCTTTGCATCAAATCCGGTTTTTTGGTTTTGCTGGCGATGCTGGCAAAATCGGCTTCAATTTCTTCGAGGGACTTTAAGTTCTCAAGTGTTTTTGAATCCTGGCTTGCTTTAACCGACTTGGCTTCTGCTTCTTCGGGGTTAAGCGGGATGGTATTTCGGTCATTCTCCGCTGGAGGCGTGGCGATATCGCGCAAGAAGAAAGAGCTGGTTGGTACTTCAGAGTAATCCACCGGGATTTCTTCGATGCCTTCTTCTTCATTCTCAAAAACGAAGGGTGAAATTTGGGTCGCCAGGGTAGGTTGTTCTGACAAAATTTCGCTGGCAAGTTTGCTGCTGACAGGCAGTTCTTCTTCGCCGGTACTGACAAACTGACTCTGGGAAAGGACATTCCAGCCCAATTCAGCGGCAATGTTGGCAGGGACGGGGAGATCGAGGAAAACTTTCAGGTCTTCGGGCCAAAGCGGTTTGAAATTGTGGTTTGGTCCGAGCAAACGGTTGACAACCTGACCGCTGGCATCGTGGGCTGCGCTCCAATGCAGGCGCTCAACACCCTGAGCATCCTCGCCATGATGGAGATCGGCAATTGCTGCCAGAATTTTGATTTGAACACAATTTTGCCACTTGGCAGAATAAATTCCGCTCAAAGTTTTTAAAAGCGTGAAGTTTCGGTTGTCCCGGATGATGCGCATATGGAAAATTGCCGGCAGAGCGATTTTAGGGTTGTGCGCCAGGGATTCCATCACTGCTTTTTCAGCGGCAGTTAAATCGCCGCTTTCGTAAGCGTTGCGGGCTTGAATCAGGCTGGGCAACCAATCGGCGGTTTTTGTTTTTGCCTGATTATGCTGTAAATAGCTTTTGGCTGCAGCGATATCCGGATTGCTCCCTCTCAAAAGACGGTCAAGCAAATTAGTGGCTTCGGTAAATTCCGGGTCGAAGCCCAAAATTTTATCCAAATTACTGGCTGCCATCTCGGTATCACCTAATTCTGCCAGAATCTCAGCATAGTAATAGTTGACCAAAAGGTCGCCGGGATAGCTGGCGAGCCAAATTAGGGCAGCCTGGCGGGCAAACTGGTATTCGCGGTTGTTAAGTGCAGTTTGCAAAAGGACGAGGAATTTCCCTCGATGGACAATCAAAATTTCATCACTTTTTTGAGCGGAATATGGTTTCATTTTCGGTTTGGTGCCTCCTGGAGGTTGTTTACCAGGTTCAAAGCAACCAGAGCGGCGAGTTGCCGGCGAATGCTTTGGTCTGTCGGGGAAATTTGAGCTGCCTGGCGCAGCATGAATTCTGCGTTTCGATAATCGCGACTTTCTTTATAAGCAGCTGAAGCCTGAACGTATGGACGCGGGTCTTTGCTGACCATGGCGATGGCTTTATGATAGGTTTCAATTGCATTGGTCACTTCACGCCGATCCTGGAAGGTTTGCCCCATTTCGAGGTAAGCATCAATCCGGCTCGGGTCGAGTTTGATTGCCTTATCAAGGCGGGAAATTGCCTGGTCGAGGTTGCCTTTCAAGCGGTCAATTTTACCCAAAGATAGCAGTGTTTGGGGGTTTTCTTCTGAAATTGCCAAACTTTGCTGAAGTATCTTTTCGGCATTATCAAGTTGTCCGGCCTCGATTTGATATTCAGCCAGTTTGTTCAAGACAGCGATACTGTTTGGGTTTGCATCGGCGAGATTCTTTAATTTGTTTAAAGCTGCATTGAAATTGTGCTGATGGTCAAGTTCGATTGAAAGTAATTCAAAGGGGATTTGATCGGCAACCACGGCTTGAGCGGCCTGAATTGTCAGACGGGCAAGTTCGGTGTTGTTGGCTTCGATTTCCGCTTCTGCTTTCAACAGAAGTGCTTTTGGATTGTCAGGATTGCTTTGAAGCGCACGGTTGATTTCGGCCATAGCCGGTTCAATTTCTTTCTTTGCCAAATACGACTGGGTAATTGCCAGCATATACTCCGGATTTTCAGGGTCAAGCTGAATGGCTTTTTGCCAGCATTGGATTGCGATTTGATGTTCGCCGAGTTGTTGGTTAATTCGCGCCAAAGAATCGAGAGCTTCAGGGTTTCCGGGGAAGAGGTCGGATGCTTTGCCAAAGTAATCTTTTGCGGCATGATAATCTTTTTCGAGCAATTTTACATCGCCCAAGTGCTGCCAATAGCGAGCATTTTTTGGCTCAAGCCGTAAAGCAGCTTCAAGATGAGCAGCGGCTTCGGGATATTGATTGGCATCCTGATACATTGTGGCGGCAAATGCATGCCACTCAGCTTCATCATCCCAGCTTTCAAGCGCTCTTTCCATTGCTTCGGCTGCTTTCAAGGGTTCGCTGCGAGAGCCATAGGCTAAAATAGCGAGCAAAATTGGGTCATTTTGATTCTTATTTAGCAAATTCTCAGCGATTTCAGCACTGATTTGAGGATTGTTAGAAAGCTTGAGAATCGCTTTTTGGATTAGAACGTTTTCGTCTTCCTTAAAAGCTTCCATGATTTCGTTAATTTTTTCTGGATCGAGCAATACAGAAAGGATTTGAGCAGCCTGGCGGCCGTTTTTGACCAGCTGGTTCATCGAATTTTCGTTGTTCCAATATCCGTTAAAAACGGCTTGCCCAATCTTGAGTTCTGAGATTAGTTGCGAGGGCTTCATGAATTTTCCAGCTGTTGCGATTTGTTCTTCCAGCAAATCTTTCGAATTTTCTTCGGTGTAGAGTTCAGGAAGATGCCTGTCAATATTGAGCATGAGGCCGTTATTGTGCATTCTGGCGTTATCGCTCAGATAAGCAGCGAAGTATTGATTGACAATTGGATTAATCCGCACAATCGAAAGGGCAGCAGCGAAGCAGAAGTTGGCAGTCTGCCATTCCTGAAGCTGCCAGGCGGTAACAGCACTCGCCAGACAAGCCCAAATCCAATCGAAGTGATGGGCTATCTCAAATGCATGCTTACTTTGATGGACGAGATCAAATTCAATTGCCTCTTTAGCCTTCTGCAAATCGCTAATTGCTATCTCTCGGTCACCTGATTGGAATGCGAGCAAAGCACGAACGGCTAAATGGAATGCAGTTTCGTCTTGGTTGACGAGAAAATGCTCCCAGAGTAGCTGAACTTTGGCAAAGTCTCCGGCAATCATTGCATCCAGACAGAGCAATTGCACCAGAGCAAAGCGGCTGAACTGATCCTGCGATTGACTGGCGATGTAATCCAGAATGCCCTCCAGCTTTTGGCTGTTGCCAAGGGCTAAAGCCAGTCCGGCTTGAATTTCAACCAATTCCGGATTGTCAGGGTCGAGCTTTTGGGCAAAGTCGACATGCTTTTGGGCTGCGTTCAGGTCGCCGGTCATGCGTTCAAGCTGAATTGCCCTCAGCATAAGACCGGTTTTTGTATATTCAGGGAAACTGCCCATGCTCTCAAGTTTTGTCTGACCGTCAAAGCAATTGTTCTCCGGGTTAAATTCCAGATTTTGGACCAAAGGCTTGATTTGCTCTATAGCAGCTAAAAATTGCTTGTTGGCAGTCAAAACGTCGCTCAATAAAACCGGGTAACAGGGATGGTTTCCGAGAGAGTTTGCCAGATCTTCGCAGAGACGCAAGGCAGTTCGTCCGTCTCCCAACCGCAAAATGGAATAAACCAGATTTTGCGTTTCGCTGAAATCGGGTTGTGGATTGCCAGATATCGCCCGTTGGATAATATTCGAAGCCTCTTCCGTTTGGTTAAGCTGCAAATAGAGATTGGCGATGCTGACATATTCTTCGGTTGTAATCCCTTCAATATCCAACATGCGGTTGAGCGTCTTTTTAGTTTCTTCAATATCAGCCAGACGAGCATAAGTGCGGGCGAGCGTGAGATAGAGAATTTTCTCTTCAGGCCGCAAGTGCAAAGCGTCTTTGAGAACCTGAATGCTTTCTTTCTCGTTGTTTCTGTCGCTCATGAAAGTAGTGAACCACAAGATGTTTTTGACATCTCCCGGAGCAATCTGAAGCGTTGCCCGTGCGATATTGAAGGCTTCTTCTTCCAATTCCGAACTGCAATAGCTTTGAGCTAAGGTATAACGCGTATCAAGGTCGTCGGGCTTGACCATCATGGCTTCTTGCAATGAAGCAAGGCTAATATCATTCATTCCCAAAGCTAAGGCACTTTTGCCAATTTGATATTGCAAATGATGGTAAATGCTGGGAGATTTAGCTTGAGGGCTATCGAGCAAACCTAAATAAGTTTGATATCCTTTTTCGTACTTGCCAAGGGCAAGGTCCAAATCGGTTCGCAACATAGTCATTTCAAAATCCTGAGGGAGTTTGGCTTGGTTGTTTTCAAGTGCTTCTGACAAACCTTCGAGTTCTTTTTGGTTTGCGTCTGAATTTTGTTTGTTCAATGCCAGCAAACAAGCGGCATAGCTTAAAAGACTGTCTTCATTGTGAAGTGAATTCCAGGCAAATTGCAAGTAAGGACGAGCGCGCAGTGCATCGTCCATCGCCAGCTGAGTTTGACCGATTACGAAAGCCAGCTCAGGGTCACTGGCATAGTCATCTTCGAGATCTTTGAGGTAAGCCCAGGCTTCCTGGATGTATGCTTGTTTGAGCAGGGCTGAAGCCAAGGATTTGCGAATTTCCCGGTTTGCCTGATCGAGGCTGTTTGCTTGCCTGAGAGTGGCAATTGCATCTGTGGTCTGTTCATTGCAGAGGTAGAGTTTGCCTAAGGCAGTCAAAATCTGCGGGTCGTCCGGCAAGGCAGCTTTGGCTTTTTTTAGTGCCATAGTTGCTTGTTCACTTTCGCCTAAAGAGGTCCAAATTTTAGCTAAGGAAAGCCAACTGGCTGGTTTTTCGGGGGCAACTTCATAAGCCTGCTCCAAAAGCTGAACAGCGCGACTTTTTTGCCCGGTAACGATTAGCGCCTGACAGAGGATAACCAAAGCTTCGCCATCCAAGGGGTCGTTTTTTAAGAAATTTTCAGCGAGTGGGATGGCTTCTTCTGCTTTTTCGGCTTTAATTGCAATTTCTGCATAAGTCAGCAGGTCTTCCCGGGTGGGAACTTGCGTTTCCTTCAAGATTTCCTGATAAATTTCAAGTGCTTTTTCTTCTTGTTTGGTTTGCAGATAGAGTTTAGCCAGCTCTTTTTTATTGGTTTTGTTATCGGGTTCAAAAACAGAAAGAAGAACCGATGATTCGATGGCGTCGTCCAGGTTTGCCAGTCGTTGATTGATTCGGGCTGCCAAGCGGATGCTGGGAAGGTCATTGGGTTGCTCTTGCAAAGCTTTGCGGATGTAATCAGCGGCGGTTTTGTAATTTTTTTGTTCATAAGCATATTCAGCAACTTTTAAGGCGTCACTTTTTTGCTCAAAACGAGAGGCTTTGCCCGGCAAGCTTTTCCTTTGGATTGCAGTATCGAGTGCAGAATGCACTTCGCCGGATTTGGCACGCAATTGAGGATAGCGCAAGCCGAAAAGTGCTTGTGTGTTTTCATCCTGCGTTTGGTCAAGCAAATCGATTGCCGAATCGATATCGTTTAAGCTGACTAAAAACTCAGCATATTGATTTCGATATTCATCATTATCCGGTTCAAGACGAAGAACTTCTTCCCAAGTTTTGCGGGCTTCTTCGGGTTCGGTTCGCTCTAATTCGAGGGACATTTTATGTAGAATCGCAGCCTGGTTGCGGTTGATGGCTTTGAATGCGCTATCAAGCGATTCTCGGGCTTTTTTCCCCTGGCCGGCAAATTGATAGAGCGTTGCCAGGTTTTGCCAAGCTTCGATGCTGCCTTCGTTGTCTAAATCTTGCAGGAGGAGATTGCTTGCCAGCAGTTTGATGAAACTTTCATCAACCAGGGAGGTAAGTTCACTTAACATTGCAACTTTAAATTTCAAGCTGCTATGTTCAAGCAGTTTTACCATACGGTCAAATTGCTCATTTTCGGCCATTGGAATTTTCTTCAAAACTGAAAGGAGCGTTTCAGCTAATTCTTTTGGTTCTTTATCCGCATATGTTTTGGTCAGCTCTTGCAAAAAAACATTAAAATCCGGCACCAAGACTGGCAAAATACTGATTACGTTCGCCCAGCCACTAAGTTTGCATTTGCCTTCCTGTAAAAAATTGGCAATCCTTGCCCAAGAATTTTCTTTCTGGCGATATAGACGTAATTTCAAAGCGAGCAAAGTCGCATCGCGCAAACTGGCGGCTTCCAAGCCGGTCATACGAACGGTTTCGAGAGTTTTATCGCCTTTTTCGATTAACTCTTCGGGAACATTCAGCGACAAATCTGCCCAATCTTGAAGCAATAAATTTTCATCGAGGAAAAATAATGCTAAATAGCCAGGCTGCCATTTTTCCAGGTCAGCATCGGCAAATTCAAACCAATTGGCGGGAAGCTCGTGGAGGTCAAGCTCCCGCCAAAGCAATAAGTTTTCGCGATAAGAGGCGATTAAATTTTGACTGGTTTTCTTGTTAAATCGTATATCCAGTTCTTTAAGCAACCAATCGATAGCCATAATAATTCCTCTCGTTTTTGATTAGGGTAAAGTCCCAATGAGGGGTTTGATAATAAAGTAAGCTACAGCAAAAAGTGCCAGGCTGAGAAAAACGAAGAAAACACCGATTCCGGAGTTGGACTTTGATAATTCGTTCAGACTGTCGATTAGCAGAGAAGCGTTTCCGACCAAACCGGAAACACCATCAGTAATACCTTTTTCAGCCAGATTTGTTGTCGCTTCTGCAATTCTATGCACATCTTTGTTTAATGCTTGTTTCGCCAGAATAAATACACTTAAAACCAGACATAAAATACCGGCGAGAAATAAAACAATTGAGGCGGTAAGTACAATTTGATTTCCATTAGTTGCCATAAAAAAACCTCCAAACAGATTCCTGTTGGAGGTTAAGGTGCAACTACTATGCCAGAGGCAAACTTTGCTGTCAGCTTTTGGCCTTTGGGGTAGCGATATCGAGTGGTATATGTCCGATGTCGATTGTGTCTTCATCGCAAAGTAAAACCGCTCTTTCGATGGCGTTCCGCAATTCTCTGATATTACCGGGCCAGGAATAATTTACCAAAGCTTCCATTGCCAGAGGGTTGACATCGAGGATGTTTTTTCCCATTGCCATGTTGAAACGCTGCAAAAAATAGCCGACTAAATCGGGAATATCAGATTTGCGTTCAGCCAAAGAAGGTAAATCGAGGTTTACAACTTTGAGGCGGTAATAGAGGTCTTCACGAAATTCATATTTGGCAATCATTTCTTGCAAATTTCGGTTTGAAGCTGCCACAACCTGAACATCAACTTTAATGACCGTGTTACCACCAACGCGCCTGAAGGAACGCTCTTCGAGAGCTCTCAAAAATTTTGCTTGCAAGTCCATTGGCATGGATGAGATTTCATCGAGGAAGAGAATTCCGCCGTCTGCAGTTTCCATCAAGCCGTTACGCTTATGTGTTGCGCCGGTAAAAGCACCGGATTCATGGCCGAATAGCTCAGATTCAAACATCATCGCTGGAATAGCCGGACAATTGACATCGATGAAGGGCTTATTTGATCGGGAACCGTTTTCATGAATAAACCGTGCCATAACTTCTTTGCCTGTGCCGGTTGGTCCGGTGATGAGCGTTGAAACGGAGGTTTCGGAAGCGCGGTGTGCAAGTTCGACCATTTGCTTCATTTGGGCGTTATTGCCGACGATGAATTTATCCAGGCTGGCTCTGCTGCGCAAAAAATTTAGTTCGCGACGCATCGATACCAGCTCGTCAGCGCGTTGAACGCGTTTTCCCAATTCCTGCAAATCGATCGGCTTTACCATATAGTCTTGGGCGCCATTTTTCATTGCATCGACCGCTCTGGTGACAACGTCAAAAGCGGTCATGATAATCACTTGGGGACGATTTAGCAATCGGGCGACTTCGGGCAACAATTGGGTGCCTTCACCGTCTGGCAGGCCGATATCCAGAATGATGATATCCGTGCCATCCTGACTAATAATTTCACGTGCCGCAGCAAGTGAACCGGCTTCCTGCACTTCGTAACCAATGTTACGCAGGAAGTTCGAAACGACCATGCGCGCGGTTTTTTCGTCTTCTACAACTAAAATTGATGTTGCCATATTTTCCTTTCATGCTCGCGGAAGCAAGACTTTAAAAACTGTGCCTCCGGGAACGCTTTCCAATTGAATACTACCATTATGACCGCTAACAATTCGCTTAGTTATCGCTAATCCTAAACCGGTGCCACTGGCTTTTGTCGTTAGAAAGGGCTCAAAAATCCGACTGATAATTTCCTCCGGAATGCCGGGCCCAGTGTCGGCTATGATTATCTCACATTGTGGCGGTTTAATTTCCTTTGCTGCTGGTTTTAAACTAATGTTCAGACGGCCGCCATGCTCTTCCATAGCCTGGATTGCGTTGCTAATCAAGTTGACAAAAACTTGTTCGATCGCGCGCAAATCGGCTTGGACAAGCAGGTTTTTTTCAAGGGCACTAAAATTGTAATTGATGTTCAATTTTTTCATTCGCGAATCCCATTTATCTAAAATTGCCTGAATCAATTCAGAGAGATCGACAGGTTGAATATTGTATTCCACCGGTTTTGAAAAATTCAGGGTTGAGTCAACCAAATGGTTTAGGCGTTGGCAATCATTCAGCAAAGGTTCAATAAGAAATGCATACGGAGCATCGGGTGTCATATTCATTCCAATAAACTGCAAACCGGTTGAAATGCTGTTGATGGGGTTTTTAACTTCGTGAGAGAACATCGCTGAAACTTCTCCGAGGAAAGCCCTTTGTTTCAGCTGCTGGGATTCCACCTGGATTTTTTCGTTCTCACTGAGGTCGCTGAGAATTAAAACAATGCTGATTGTCTGATCTTTTTCCATAACCGGCAGACATGAAATCTTGGCAGGAAAGCAATTTCCCAGCCGTGTGTTGAGGTTGAGTTCTTTTTGGGTTTGGTTACCTTGCTGTGCGTTTTTATAGAGAGTCGAAAGGGTATCGTTGCCAAATAATATCAAATCGGCGCTTTGTTGAAAAACCTCTTTCGTCGTATAACCGAGCATTGCTTCCGCTGCAGGGTTAAGCTGATTAATCTTCAGTTCCGGTGTCAAGATAATGACCCCTTCATCAAGTTTATCGGTTGTTACTTTCTGAATGTGCATCAAACTGCGCACCTTGCGCATAGAAGCGGCGGCTTGTTCGAGCGTCAAAAGTTGCTTCAATGCCGAACCACTGTGCGAGCCTAAAAGCGTCAGAAAGCGAAGGCTCTCATTATCAGGCACAGAGCCAGAACCGCCTGCTAAAATCAAAGCTTGAATTTCGGCATCAACCAAAATCGGGATACTGAAGAGGAAAGATGAATTATTTTCTTCGGCAATCTCTTCAAAAGAAAAGAATTTCGTTTTGCCTCCTTGCCAAAGCATCGTGCTAATCAGTTTTTCCATTTCTGTAAGTTCGAGTTCTTCCGGGAAATGGGAGGCTGATTCGTCCTTTTCTGTCAGATTTTGTTTTAAGACTTCTCCCGTTCTGCGGTAAGTTAACAGATAATTAGGTTTGATGCTCTTTTTGATAATTTCCGCAGCTTTTTTATATAGTTGCTTGATTGTTTTTTGTTCGTAAAGTTCAGTCAGAAGCAAAAGCTTGTCATAGCTATTTTCTTGCTCCAAAAGGTCCTTACCAGGCATTTTTTTCTCAATTAGAGGTAAAAACACCAGCAAAACCAGTTGATTGGTGGGGTTGAGAGAATCTACATTTAGTGAAAATGCAAGCACTTCGCCATTAGCTAAGCGGAGTTCGGTTTCTCGTGCATTGTTCGGGTTGGGGTTGGTATCCGGTTCCTCAGGAATCAATTCGAGCAAGGGCATGTTTTCCAAATCGGTTATGGAATAGCCACTTAAATTGAGGAAGGCTTGGTTGGCAAGCAAGAGTTTATCCTGAGCTCGTTGGTAGATTAGGGCTGGATCGGTAATCCTATTGAGCATTGCCGACATGGTTGAAATGGGCAAATCGTTGCTGATTTCTGTTTCGCCAAATGGGCGTTGAGTCTTCAGATCCACATTTAACCTGTTGGTTTTGGCGGGTTCCCGCGCAATTGGGCTGGCAAAATGCCTTCGAGGGAGCGATATTTTGCGACGGTTCGGCGGGCGATTGTGATGCCGTCTTCTTCCAACTTATCCTTGATTTCTGTATCGGTCAACGGATATTCTTCTTTCTCAATTATTTCTTTAATAATCGTTCTGGGAGAAAGACTTCTGTCAAAGAATATTGAAAGAGGGACAATTTTGCGATTGGGCAACTGAACTGTTTTCCCGGAAACAGCCCGCGAAATGGTCGATTCATGCATATCGAGCTCTTTTGCAATTCTTGCCCGGGTGAGCGGTACCATTTGCTTATCTCCGCTAATAATATATTCTTTTTGAATTACCACTAACTTTTCGAGCAGGAGTTTCATGGCATTTGAGCGCTGTTGGATGCATTTTATCAAAAGCGAAGCCTTTTCAATATCTTCTTTCCATTCGTCAGCGCGCGCCTCATCAACCGATTTTGAACTTTCTTTGAAAAGTTCATTGACTTTTAAGGTGCCACGAACCGGAAGGATGATTTCGACAACCAGAGGATTAGCTGGGATGTCATTTAGGTAATAAATTAGCACATCCGGTTGATGGAAGGCTTCGGTGTTGCTTTCATTTGGATTACGAACATCACCCCAATGGGCACGAGCCGGAAAAGGGTTGAGGTTTTCACTAATGAAATTGGATACTTTTTTAATTTGTGCAAGGTTCGTCTTGAGGGCTTTGGCAATATCCGAAAAATGTTGCTGACTTAATTTTTGCAGATAATCTGTGATGACTTCACGCGTAAATTCAGGGATTTCGAGGCTCTCTTCCAGGCTCTCTACCTGGGCAAGCATCGCCTCGGCCGGGTTTGCCGAACATGCTCCAATTGGGTCGCAACGCTTGAGTAAGTCGATAACCGCTTTAACTTCGCTTGGCAAGACATGGTGGTAACGGGCAACTTCGAATGGCGTGATGGTCAAAAAACCGTCGTCATCAAGGTGGTTAAGAATGTAAGCCGCCAGCAAACGGTCTTCAACGCGCAAGTCGGCTGCGGCTTGTTTGAGGATATAAGTTGGCAGATCAATCAATTCCGACGCGTAGGGCTCATCGGAAATTTCGGCCATACCGCTGCCACTACCGTTGTAAAAATCTTCACGCGGAGAGATAAAGACAATTGCTTCATCGGAATCTTCAAACTTAGGCTGACTGCAAATTGGACAAGAACCGGTCGGAGGAAGCAAGCGTTTGCAGGTTGGACAGCGACGTTCTTCGACAAGCTCCAGCGCAGGATTATTTGCTAATTCGGAGTCTATTTTTTGTTGGAGCTCTGCAGCGGTCAGGCTGAGCAGCGCCATAGTTTGCGCCAAATGGGCGGAAGCTTGGATGTTGGGTAGCTGCGTTTGGCTTTGTTGCATAATTTCCTCTGTTAGCAAGGACTAAAAGACAGCCCCGCTTGCAAGAATTATACCAGAGAATTTTGGCAGATGGCAGTTTCCCGATTCCCGTTTCCTAAACCCCGTCTTTGGGTTCAAGGGCTTTGATCCCGTTTTCAACCTGGGAGAGGACGCGTTGGAGTTCGTTTTTTAAACTACCGAGAGTGTCAGCGACGTATTGATCGGCATCGCGCATGGTTTCTTCGGCTTCACGCATTGCTTGATTAGTGATATCTTCCGCTTTTTCCTGAGCAGATGCGTAGATATCGGACTTTTCAAGCATTTGGTCTTTTTTTTCTTGCGCGATTGCGACTGTTCGTTTGGCTTCTTCTTGTGCCTGGGCTAAAATGCGGTCTTTTTGAACATTGACTTGCTGTGCTTTTTTAATTTCCTCAGGGATGGAAATTCTCATTTGGTCAATGATATCCATGAAAGCATTTTCATCCACTGCGACTGAGTGTGAAAAGGGTATCGGTTTGCTATTATTAAATAACTCTTCCATACGGTCTACCAAATGTAATATATCCATTATTTCCTCCGAAGTAGTTCCTAAAAACTTAGTCTAATCTTATTTTAACGCAAAATTGTTCAATTACAGTCAATGTAAGCCATTACTCTTGAGAGCCCAATTCGGCATAACGTTTCAGGAGTGCCTGATTGACATGGGGCGGGACCATGCTGGAAACATCGCCACCTAAGGAAACAATTTCTTTAACTGTCGAAGAGGAAATAAAGGTGTTTTCCTCATCAGTAATCAGGGCGACAGTGTCAATATCATCGTATAAACGACGGTTTGCCAATGCCATACGAAATTCAAATTCAAAATCGGAAAAAACCCGCAAGCCACGCAAGATTGCGGTTGCACCAATTTCTTTCGCATAGGCAACGGTTAAGCCGGAGTAGCCGGTAACTTCAATGCCTTCAATGTCCCTGACGGCTTCACGGACGAGCGCCATCCTTGTATTGGGGTCAAAGAGCAAGTTTTTATTGGGGCGGTCATAGACTGCGATTACGACCAAATCGAACAATTTTGTCGCTCGCCTGGCGATATCAATATGACCATAGTGGATTGGGTCAAAACTTCCGGGGAAAACTACTTTTTTCATTAACTTACGTCTCCTGCGCCGTCGGTTTGAGGCCAAAAGGCAAGTACGGCGGCTTTTAAATCCTGATGATTGGCTGCTTCCAAATCTGGGTCTTTTTCAATAATTTTCGTAGCAATTTCGCGGGTTTCTTTGATGAGGGCGATGTCTGCTAAATTAGCAACCTGGAGTTTCATTTGACCGGCTTGACGTGTACCTAAAAAGTCGCCGGGACCTCGTTCCTCAAGGTCAACCTCTGCCAGTTTGAAACCGTCATTCGTTTCGGTCATGACTTGTAAACGGCGATTTTCGGCAGCGTTATCGTTATCGGGAATCAAATAGCAATAGGACTGTGCCGCTCCTCGGCCAACCCGACCACGGAATTGATGGAGCTGTGATAAACCAAAATGGTTTGCGCCTTCGATGACCATCAGGCTTGCGTTTGGAACATCAACACCAACTTCAACAACGGAGGTTGAAACGAGAATGTCAAACTCTTTGTCTCTGAAAGCGAGCATAACGGCATCTTTTTCGGAAGGTTTCAGACGACCATGCACCAAACCAACTTTCAGTTCAGGGAAAATTTCGTTTTGCAAGCGTTCGCGTTCGTCGACAGCGGCTTTGACTTCTTCGTTTTCGCCGGCTTCAACCAAGGGATAAATGATGAAAGCCTGATGTCCCTGGGCAACTTGTTGACGAATTTTGTCGTAAACGCGTTCGCGTTCACTGGGATAGATGATCATGGTTTGAACGGGCAAACGACCGAGGGGCATTTCGTCCATGATGCTGACATCCAAATCACCAAAGATTGTGAATTGGAGCGAGCGCGGAATTGGGGTTGCAGTCATAACCAGCAGATGGGGGTTGTCGCCTTTGTTGCGCAAGGCGGCTCTTTGGGCAACACCAAAGCGGTGTTGCTCGTCGACTACAATCATTTGCAAGTTTTG
>JAGOIM010000046.1 GCA_017995665.1 Anaerolineaceae bacterium
CCACAAGTTTCGATGTTTCATGACAGACTGGAAATTTTTTCTCATGGTGGATTACCAAGTGGTATGAGCAAAAAACATTTCTTTGAAGGGATTAGCAAACCGAGAAATACTACTTTAATGAGAATTTTCTTGACGATGGGGCTGACAGAACATACGGGCCATGGTATTCCAACAATTATCAACAGATATGGTAAAGATGTTTTCCAAATTGAAGATAACTATATCCGTTGTACGATACCATTTGATAATCAAGTACTATCGCAAATAGAAAAAAAGAATGTCGGTTTAAACGTCGGTTTGAATGTCGGTTTGAATAAAACAGAAACAAAAGCAATTCATCTACTTATCGAAAATCCAGCTTATAACGCAGAAGAATTAGCAGAAAAGATTGGCGTAACAAAAAGAACAATCGAAAGAACCTTTGCTAGTTTACAGAAAAAAGGATTCCTTGAAAGGGTCGGCTCAAAGCGTGACGGAAGATGGATGGTAATAAAATGAATAAACAAATGAGCTATAAAATTAGACAATTAAATCCACATGAATATGAGATTTTAGAAATTTTTTTGTATGAGGCAATTTTTGTTCCAGAAGGCATAGAGAGTCCGTCAAGAGATATTATCAAATCCCCGGAATTGCAAGTCTATATAAAAGACTTTGGTTTAAAAGATGATTATGCTCTAGGAGCTGAAATTGATGGCAAAATTATCGGTGCTGTTTGGACTCGTATAATGAAAGACTATGGACATATTGATGATGAGACACCATCACTTTCTATATCCGTATTGAAAGAATATAGAGGTTTAAAAATTGGGACAGAATTGATGAAGCAGATGTTTATACTTTTAAAAACAAAGGGTTATAGAAGAGTGTCTCTATCAGTTCAAAAAGAAAATTATGCGCATAAGATGTATCGAGATTTGGGGTTTGAAATAGTTAATGAAAGCGACCAAGACTATATTATGCGTATAGAACTACATGAATAGCCCTGATGTCCCACTAGTGCGACATGCTGAAAAGCCCCACCTAGAAAGTTTTTCAGAGTAGGAAAATACAGATTTTAACTTGACCCCGCAAGAGGCTCCTGTGGCTTTCTAATCTATTTCAGTTTGGACTGGTGTTGATTTCTTAAATACAATCATCAAGCCGTTGACGAGCAGGTAGATTGCCACAATCACCGAGAAAGCTGACATATATGGCGGATTGAAGGCGCACGAGGTTTCCGAAAGCCAGCAAATATAGCGCCTTCAAGCTCGCCCTACCTTTGATTCAGGTGTTGATTTCTTAAATACAATCAGCAGACCGTTGACAAGCAGGTAAACTGCGACAATCACCGAGCCAATGATGTCCAGATAAGCTGCGGCGGGGGAGGTGGGGGCGATTGCGATCGCAGCCAGGGCGGTCGTGACGCAAATATCGACAAGTGCTTTTGCCCGGTAGAGTTTGCTTTGCACGGCAATAATGGCGTTTGGTTCTTCTCGATTAAGTTTTCGATAGCGCAGCCAAAACCAGCTGTTTGTTATCGCACCAAGAATTGCAATAACCAAACTCAGCACAACGTTCCCTTTTTCAGAATGGTTTGACAGAAAACTAATCAAAAGCATTGCAATTCCGCTGAGGCTCATAGCCCAACCAACGCAAAGGTTCGCGGTTCTTTCCAGTTTTTCTTTCTTCACAGGGTCTGCCATCGGATCTTTGGCTGTCGCTTTGTAGGTTAGCCATGAAACGATAATTGCAACGAGTTCAGCTGTTCTGCGAATAAAATCTGCAATTTGCGTGGATGATCTGCCAAAGAAAAGCCCAATCCCCAGAACGATTGGACCCGGTGCGCTTAGAACAACCGAGGCGAGCAGTGTTTTTTGGCCTGTTTTTTCTTTCATCAAGCTCCTTTAAATTGCAAAGAGATAAAGCAGCGGCAAAATGACAGCGGCAGCTGCAATTGGGCAGGTAACCGTATCATATCCGTTTTTTGTACGAAGTTCGACATCTGCACTCACTGCAGCTGCCGATAAAGAAATAATCAAATAGCCATACCAAGGAAGGTTGGCATTAAAAAACAGAATCAATAACACAGTAACAAAAGAGACGAGGAACATCGTCACCGACCCTTCAACGGTTTTATGTTCGTCGACAAATGGTAGCTTTGTCTTCCGTTTCCCAAATTTTTTGCCAATCAATGCAGCGGCTGCATCTCCGAAACCCCAGGCATAAACGCAGACCATTGTCAGCCATCGCTCTCCAAGCCAACCCCAACCAATGGCAATCATCAGCGCAAACATCATAAAAGCCAAAACAAGACTCTTTTTGATTTCCCCCGTTTTGCGTTCGTGAATAAATTCAGAAAAACTTTTAATCTTTTTCTCCGCCAAACTTATCACAAGGTAGGCTATTGCCATAAATGCAAGTGAAGCCAATGCGGCGAGCCACCAATTTTCAAAAGCATACAGAAAAACCAGCAAAGAAAGGATCAAAATCAGGTGAAGCGATTTCCTAAAAACTTCTTTTGGAATATTTTTAAAAAAGTGCGTGATTAACGAAAGAATTACGACACAAACAATAAAATAAATTACCACTTTCCCGAAACCTGTTAGGAATCCTAATAACATGTCAAATGCTCCTGTTTTATAGCAGTGTAAAACCTGACTTTTTTCAATACGCGGTTTGTAGTTTATATGCGTTTAGCGGTCCTCCCCTTGCCTTGATTTGACTGCAAGAAAAAACCAGTTTGACAAAAAGAAGTCTGGCTTGACTTTTTCTTGTTGATTACCTATTATATAAACAGGCTGTTGATTTCTCAACCGTCAGTTGGATATAAACCGTAGTGTCTACAACAAAACATGCTGGGGATGTCGCTTTCTCAACAAAAACATGAGTGACATTTATCATAAGGATTGATTATGAAAGATTTAAAAATGGATAGAAAAAAGCGCTACACCCGCATGGTTCTGCAAGATAGTTTGATTGAACTAATGCGCGAAAAACCAATTAACAAAATTACCATCAAAGAACTCTGCGAAAATGCAGATGTAAATCGCTCCACTTTTTATGCACATTTCAGCGACCAATATGAACTTCTAAAGACAATTGAAGAAGAAACGCTTAGCTGGGCAAAGGTGGCTTTTGAAAATCTGGTTGGCAGCACTTCAGATGAAGCCGAAACAATCAACGGACTGGAGGGAATTTGTCAATATATTGCAGATAACAGCAAGCACCTTCAGATATTAATGAGCGAACAGGGAGACATTGGTTTTCAGAAACAGCTTTTTAGGCTTGTCTATAACCTTCTCGGAATCAACCCACAAGCCAATCAGAGCAGCAACGGCGATTCCAAGGAACTAAGTTTAATCTTTGTCGTAAATGGCTGCGTTGGCCTGATTCAACATTGGCTAAAAACCGGATTAAGACAAAGCCCGCAAGAAATTGCAGGAATTATTTACAACATGACCGCTCCAACGCTAAAATATTTGATATAGAGATGCTTCGATCGGCAATATTGCAAAATGATTGGCAATAAATCTACATAAACATTGTAATTCGTGTAATGTATATACGTTGGTAGGGGCAGGTCCAAATCACGAATGATCAATAATCGCCCACATCCGTAGAAAATGATCCATTGGGCGGGTTTTTCGGATTGCGCAATTCCACAAGGCTCACGAATTGAACCCGCCCGTACATTTTGTTTGTCCCGAATTGTCGGAGTCCGCAAAAGAGGCGGTCGCCGGTCACTGCCTTCCGGCACTTTGTCCGACCTGCCTACTATGGACTGCTGCTCAAATAAAACTCCTTGAGCCCTGGTCGCGATAGGAGGGCACGGAAGGGGTTTGAATTTCTCTCTGCACGGTTTGATAGAGGGTATCTCCGCGCAAATCATCCACGGTATAACAAACCGCGCCCATGTCTTCCGCCAATTTTTGTGCCAAGCCACTGTCAAAGATTTTTTGCTCCATGTTGACCACAACGCTGTGAATTTTCTCGGTGGCGAAGAGGTTCGCCATTTCAGTGGTTTCTTCGGAAACTAAGCGTCCGGGCACGAGCGGAACGTTTCCAGCTCCGTCGGTCAAAACAATCAAAAGCGGCTGCACATCGGGGTGCAAAATTTTCTCTCTCTGCAATATCTCGTATGCCATTTGCAAGCCGGCTGTCAGGGGCGTTTTGCCTCCAACCGGAATATTTGCCAAAGCTCTTTCTGCCAGCAAAACGGAATTTGTGGGCGCCAAAACGAGTGTCGCGCGGTCTTTTTGAAAAACAACCAGCCCAACCCGGTCGCGGCGTTGGTAGGCATCGGTCAAGAGTGAAAGAATGGCGGACTTGGTGGCTTTCATTCGTTCGGCAACTGCCATCGACCAAGAGCCATCAACCAGAAACAAAATCAGGTTAGCTGTCTTGCGCACCCTCACTTTTTTCTGAAAGTCTTCTCTTCTGATGGCAAAGGCAACTGAATTGCGATTCTTTATTTCATCGCGTTGACGTTGGAAAGGCGCGGCAGCGCGTAAGGTGGCATCGAAAGCCAGGTCACTGCTATCGCGTGGGGAAGGGCGAGCCTGAATATAGCGCCCGCGTTTCGTTTTTGAGACAGTCTCAGAGCGCCTGCCCCCTTGCTTACGCACCATTTCATCGAGGGGCGTATCGAGTTGACGCGGTTCGAAAGTATCGCCGGCTTTGATGTTTTTACCGCCATCCCACCATTGGGGATTGAGCTGCATAAAGACATCTTGCCCTGATTCCCCCACCAAAGGCATTTCCGGGTCAAAACCAGAATCCCCATCGTCTGGTTTCTCTTGATCTATTGATTCACTTTTTTTTTAGATTCGTCCTCTTGTTCAGCTTTAGGCGTATCGTCTTCAGCCTCAGTCAGGACAGTTTGCATTTTCAAGTCGGCAATTTTACTATTAAGCTGCTCCACACCGGATTCGCTCTTGCGGAATGGACCGGCTTTCACACGATGAGGCAGAGCAAGCTCAGCTGCCAGGGCGATATCACGCGGATTAATCTGCGTTCGTCCTTCAAAGGCGGCTTGGGCACGGGCGGCTTTTAGAATCACCAGGTCAGAACGATGCCCATCAACTTCCATTGATGAAGTCAGATCGGCAATTATTAGCAAATCACGCTGAGTATAGGCGACACTTTCAACCAATTGACGGGCTTGTTCAATTTGTTTCGAAAGTTCTTGCTCTTTAGGCAAAAACAGCTGGCGGAAGGCTTCCGGGTCGCTTTCAAAGGCGATATTGCGGCGCATAATTTCAACCCGTTGCTCTTTATCCAAAATGCCCCTGATTTCTACCGAAAAGGCAAAGCGATCCAAAAGTTGGGGGCGCAAATCACCTTCTTCGGGATTCATCGTGCCAACCAGAATGAAACGGGCGGGATGACTAAAGGAAATCCCTTCGCGCTCAACAACATTGACACCCATTGCGGCAGAATCGAGCAAAATATCAACCACATGATCATCCAGAAGATTGACTTCGTCAATGTAAAGCAAACCGCGATTGGCAGATGCAAGCACGCCGGGTTCAAAATGACGCTCGCCTTTTTGGATAGCGCGTTCGATGTCGAGTGTACCGACAACCCGATCTTCGGTCGCCGAAACAGGCAGATTGATGAAAGGAGTCTCATGATGAACATGGGGGAGTGGGTTTTCACCATTAGCAAAGCGCTCCTGACATTCGGTACACCAGCTTGCCGGCTTATCCGGATCGCAATTGAAACGGCAGCCTTGCACCACCTCAATAGGAGGCAAGAGGGCAGCCAAAGCCCGGGCTGCGGTCGATTTAGCAGTGCCACGTTCGCCACGAATCAGCACACCACCAATGCGAGGGTCAACTGCGTTTAAAATCAAGGCACGAGCCATGCGCTCTTGCCCAACAATTGCGGTGAAGGGGAAAATCACTTTTTGGTTCATTTATAAGTCCTTTGCGTCAGGGATTATAGCACGCGAACGAGGCGAATAAAAGTCTGTCTTGCCTTTTTATGTTTAATTTATAAATATTAAATAAAAAGGAGAGCCAATCCGTGAAAGGCTCTCCATGGTTTTTGTGTTTTTGCGATTAGGCGTAGCGGCCAATCAGGTCGACAAAGGCATAAATAATGGTTTGCAGGAAAGCCTTAGTCTCGTCAGTTTTCAGGTTGCCATCATCATCAAACAAAGTGTGGGATGAACCAATGTAGGCTTCCGGCTGTTGAACAACAGGCATGTTCATGAAGGTCAAAACCTGGCGCAGGTGATGGTTAGCGCCAAAACCACTCAGATTACCGGGGGATTGGCTGACGACCAGAGCAGGTTTGCCGTTCCAAACGGATTCGCCATAGGGGCGTGAGCCGATATCGAGGGCGTTCTTGAGGGCGGCAGGATAACTGCGGTTGTGTTCCGGGGTGACGAAGAGCACTGCATCAGCGCTTTTCACTGCGTCGCGGAAGCGAGTATATTCAGCAGGAGAGCCATCAGCATCATAATCCTGGCTATAAAGGGGGAGATCATCGATCTTGATAAATTCGATTTGATAATCGGCTGGGAAAAGTTTCACCAAATTATTGGCAAGGGTTCTACTGAGTGAATTGCGTCGGATTGAACCAACGATAACGGCAATTTTTTTAGACATATTTATTTTTTCCTTTTGTGTTTTACTATGTTAGGCATAAATATCTATTAAATGGCCCTTTTGAGCAACAATTTGTGCAGGGTTAGTACAAGGAGGCATGGAAAAATATAAAATGTTAATATTTCAATTCCGGGGACGGATATTCTGTCCTATCCTAGGATTGCTATTTGAAATTTATTCGTCTTTTTTGCCGAATGCATCACGCAAGTTTTTTAGTGCGTCAGAGAGTTGGTCTTTAATGCGTTTGGCTTTGCTTTCACCGGACTCTTCTTCTGCTTCTCTGTTTCGCATTTCCAAGGCTATTTGTGCATCCCGTGCTTCGCGTTGGGCACGCCTGAGCTTATTCTCTTGCAAGGGTCGGTGAGTGCCGTCACAAAGCGGTTTTGTCCGGGAATGACCGCAATTGCACAGCGTAACGCGGTTGCGCGGAATAAAGTCTTCGCCATCTGCACGCTCAATCGGCACATAGCCCATCACCCAGAATGGGCCGTGAATTTCTCCATATTGCGTGCATTCGTAGGTATCGGCAATTTGCGGGGTCAGTTCCGGCTCAACATCAGGCTCATTGCTTGAAAACTTATAGGTCAGAGATCCGGATGGGCAATCTTCAATCATCTTGATAAGCCTTGCCATTTTAACAGGGTCGCCAGATTCCTCGGTTAGTTCGGTAAAGTCGGTGTCTTTCAAGACGCAAAATCCGGAATTCATGCAAAGCCTTGAGTGTTTGGTAACAACCAAACCATTTGGCCCGTAAAAATGGAAATCTCGCCCAAAGGGACCGTCTGTTATGGCGGTTTCTTCGCCAATCCAACCGGAATTGACATGGGCATTATCGCAGAAGGGCATATTTTTGCTTCGTCCACAACGACAAAGCAGATAAGTTTCTTTGTGGGGGACCTCGCCCCCATCCACCCAATCGAGTGGCTCCCCATAAGAGGAACAATGCTGAGATTTTTTAACCAAAGGCAAATCGCCAATCACGCGATAGGGACCGTCTTTGATAATTTTTATTTTGAAAGGGGGTTTTAGATCTGTCATATTTTCACCTGGATTAACTGATTATAACAAAGACGAGTAAAATTCACCGAAAAATGAGGGCATCAACCAATGATCTAAACAAAAAAGGCTTTACTGATGTTGACGATTGTCACAACTTAAGACAGCAGCGCCTAAAAAGCCCCCTCAGTAAAGTAAAATATGAAGAATTACAGAGTTGCTTATTCTATACGAGCAACTTCATGACAATACTTATTAGTATATAACGAGGTAGATATGAAAATCGTAACAGATAGTGGTGCAGACCTCTCATTTGAAGAATGCCAAAAAATGGGCGTAACCATGTTGCCCCTCAAAATAGTGATTGGCGATAACTCTTATCAAGCCGGTGTTGATATCGAAGCCAATGAATTTTACGACATGATGGATACAAGTCCGACAATGCCAAAAACTTCAACACCTTCAATCGGTGAATTTCAACAAGCCTATGAAGAACTTGCCAAAGAAGATCCTGAGATTTTATCCATTCACATCTCATCCGGTTTGAGCAGCACAATTGACGCAGCCCGTCAGGCGGCTGAACTGGTTGAAAATGCCCACGTCACTTTCTTCGACACGGTTAGTTTGTCAGCCGCTCAAGCTTGGTATGTAGAAGCAGCGGTCAAGCTTCGCGATGCCGGGAAAAGCATGGACGAAACTCTCCTTAAGCTAAACCAAATTCAAAGTGCTGTAACCACACATTTTACTTTGCCCGATTTGAAATTTTTGATTGCAGGTGGGCGGATTGGCCACTTAAAAGGCTTATTGGCGGTCCTTTTAGGCATCAAACCGGTGATTGAAGTGAGCAAAGTAGATGGCAAATATTATGACAAAATGAAAAAACGCTCTTTCCCTAAGGCGATTCTCGGTATTGTTGAATTGCTCGAAGAGAAACATCAGAAAGGCACAAAAATGCTTGCCCAAATTTGCACCGCCGCGAATCCAGAGGGAGGTAAGCAATTGGTTGAGGCAATGAACAAAGTTTTTGATGTTGAATGGTTGCCAGAATTTACCCTCGGGACTGCTCTGGGTGCGCACACAGGCCGTGGTTTGGTTGGCGTAATTTGTGCTGATAAATCCCAGCTGCCAGAGATTCCATAAATCGCAGTTTGAGATTCTTTGGTTTCAAAGAATGTAGTTAGCGGACATAGAAAACATTTTCCTTTTATAGCAAAACGCCGGGCAGCCTTTCCAAGCCCCGGCTTTTTGCTTTCATTTTGTTTATCGTTTATTTTTTGCCCCCTGACATCATGATAAAATTATTCGATGGATGCCATACCCTTTTCTGAAATGCTCATGCGCCTTGGCCTTTCGGTTGTCTTAGGTGGGATTATTGGTGCAGAACGTGAGCACAATAATCAACCTGCCGGTTTGCGCACGAATATGATTCTGGTTATCGGTGCTTGTTTGGCGATGATGCTTTCGATTAACCTTGGCACCGTGGCCGGTGCCGACCCGGCCCGATTGGCAGCTCAAGTGGTCAGCGGTATCGGTTTTCTCGGAGCCGGTGCCATTTTGCGCTTTGGCTTCAATGTTAAAGGGCTAACCACCGCAACAACGCTCTGGACAATGGCAATTGTCGGTCTGGCTGTCGGAATGGGTTACTACCTTATTTCAATGATAACAACCGCTGTTATTATGATTGTCCTCTCAGTTCTGGACTTGATCGAACGGCGTTTCGTACGGGCAAATATCCTCCGCACGATCATGGTCGAGGTGTATGACGTTAAGGGAATCGCAAAAGAGATCCGCAACATCGTCGACCAATTTTCATTTCAGACAACCAGCTTCTCAGTTCAGAAGAGCAATGAGAACAAATTGCTCCAAATAGAAATTGTTGCCCGTTTCAACAATTCCGAAAAACTGGAAGACCTTATTGAGCGGCTGTCGGAATTTGAAGGTCTGAAATCCTTTAATATTGAATAGTTTTATAACTTTCCCGCCGACTCTAAGCCAAACTCCTGAATGAATTTCTTGACGTTTTATTGGTATTGCGAGTATACTCTATGAACTTGCCGAAGTGGCGGAACTGGCAGACGCGCACGACTCAAAATCGTGTACCTACGGGTATGTGGGTTCGATTCCCACCTTCGGCATTCCAAACCCCTTAACGATAAGGGGTTTCTTGTTTAAGCATAAATTGAAGCTCTCAACTCCCCTTCTT
>JAGOIM010000189.1 GCA_017995665.1 Anaerolineaceae bacterium
AATCTTCTTCGTCAAACTCGACCTTGTAGCGATAATCCAAATAGCTAATATAACCCCAGGGGGTTTCGCGCATTTGGCTCTGCTGCTCTTTGGGAACACAAATTTCAGGCGTTCTTTTTTGAAATTTAACTGCGTCAATGCCGGCTTTTTTAGCCGCCAACATCAGGCTTTTGGCAATTTCCAAATCTCCGTTGTGGTTAATCCCAATTTCGCCGATAATATAAGTCGGTTCGCTATCGCCGATGATTCTATTCGCTATTTTTACTGTTTTTCTCATAATTATCCTCTACCAGGCTTACAATTTCTCTCGAGAGAATCTCTCGTCATCTTTCCTATAAAATGCTTTACTCTTTAAAGCGAGCGCGTTTGCGCAAGTATTTTTTCACAAATTTCCCGAATCGCACCGTCGCCACCCGGATGATCCAAAACCAAATCGGCTTGTCTTCGCACCATGGGGTGTGCATCGGACGGGCAACAAAAATAACCAACATGCGGAATGACCACAAGGTCATTTAAGTCGTTTCCGATGTAAACGACTTCGTCAGCTTTGAGCTTACGCTCTTGAATCAGGCTTTGAATAGCCTGCTCCTTGTCCATCACTGCCTGAAAAACCTCGAGCCCCAATTTTTTAGCTCGGGCAGCAACCACAGAGCTGACTTCGCGCGACATTATCAACGCTTGAGTCTCGGAATGGCGCCTCAGCATATCCAAGCCATAGCCATCCGACCGGCTGGAGCGCACACTTTCAACACCGTTCATATCCGTATAAACCTTGTCGTCGGTCATGATTCCGTCAAAATCCATCACCAAAAGGCTCACTTTATCGGGAAAAGCCCGTCTTCTTTTAAGTGGGTCGACCGCCTTAAGTCGTGGGTCAGACATCAACCGAGCGGAATTTTTGAAATCTTCCAACGTGTCAATGTCAACCGTATAGAGTGGGTCAATATGGATCGGCAGAATAATCTCACCGGTCAAACTGTGTTTTTCTAAAATTGTGCTGCTGCGAATGGCGTCAATATGCCCGGTTTGCCAAAAAGTTTCCGGCAAAGCCTGACGCGGAGTATTGTAAGCTTCCTTGATTCCTTCAACTCCGAGAATTGGTTTAAGGGAACCATCCGCCCTTAGTTGCCACATTTTATATGGATTCTGCCCGGCAGGGACTACCCCGCGAACACAATCTGCTTCAGGGTGGGCAATCAGCTTTCGGATTGCTTCATCAAGCAAGCCAACCGGTCTGACAGGCGAAGTCGGGCGGAGCTGAATGATGATATCGGCTTGATATCCTTCGTTCTCTTTTAGCCAGGTTAAAGCATGTTCAAAGACCGGGAAATCAGTCGTATCATCTTGGGCTAATGCCGCCGGGCGCATAAAAGGTGTTTCGGCACCCCATTCCCGTGCTATTGCAGCAATTTCTTCATCATCGGTTGAAACAATGACGCGGCTGACCATTTCTGCCTGCAAAGCGGCAACAATGCTGTAAGCAATCAGCGGTGCTCCGGCGAATTCGCGCAAATTTTTGCGCGGAACGCCCTTCGAACCGCCTCTGGCAGGGATGATTGCCAAAACTTCGGGGGCTTTTACCATGCCGTCCAGCCTCCGTCGACCACCAGATTGCTGCCGGTCATATAGCTGCTGGCATCACTGCACAAAAAGAGCATGGCACCGCTCATCTCGTCAAGATTTGCCATTCGTCCCAAAATGGTTCTGGCACTGTATTGTTGCGTAAAAACTTCATCATGATCATTGTAAACACCACCGGGAGTTAAGGCGTTTACGCGAATATTTTTCCCGGCATAATAAGCCGCCAAATAACGGGTGAAGCCCAAGATTCCGGCTTTGGTTACCGAATAATAAACCGGTTTGAAAGAATTGTTCCCGTCAGGTCTTTCATAAAGCCTTTGATCAGGACCAACCAAACCATAAGTTGAGCAAATGTTGATAATCACACCCCGCCCTTGTTGCAGCATCGCTTTGACTGAAGCTTGCGAAGCGAGGAAGGTGCCGGTCAGGTTGACGTCCAGGGCTTGGTGCCAGGCATCGAGAGAATATTCTTCAAAAGCGTTTGCGCCTTGCTTTCTCAGGTTCGAAGCATCAAATTTTGGGTCAAGTGCGGCACTGTTAATCAGCACGTCAAGACTGCCAAAATTTTTCAGCGCTTCTTCGACCATCTCACGACATGAATCGGGATTGGTTACGTCCACCCGGACAGCAATTGCCGAATAGCCTTCCTTCTGAAGCTCGTTGGCATTTTCGCTTGCCAGGTCAAGGTTCAGATCTGCCAAAACCAGATTGGCACCGGTTTGCCCCAGCGTAAGCGCAAATTGTTTTCCCAACAATCCGCCTGCGCCGGTTATCAGAGCAGTTTTGCCCGTCATGTCAAATTTACTTTGTATTGTTTCTTTCATTTTATGCTCGTCCATCGCTTGCATTTTACCACCGGCAGAGCTTTATGAAGGCAGGTGGACGGAACAGCAACTTTGCGCCGAACTCTGGCAGGCGGTGTCAATAATTTTTTGAACTCGTTTGCCATCCGCCAGTGTGCAATGCTCAAATTGCTCTCCGGCACAAAGCCGAACAAAGGCTTCCATCTCAGCCAAAAACATGTCGTTGCGTTGGAAACCTTCGGGAGGTTCAAGCCTTTCGCAATATTCAAGCTCTGCATTATCAAGAATCGCAGCACCGCTCTCGTTATCCCAACGAATCCGCCCCTTCTCAAAAGCAATCTCGAG
>JAGOIM010000190.1 GCA_017995665.1 Anaerolineaceae bacterium
ACCCGCACACCGGTGATATTCTCGTTCAAGGATGCAGTCATTTTTGAATTCGCTCTTCTGGAACGGCGGAAATGATAATAAATCTTTACTCTAAATTTGAAAGAAGCATAGATCATGAACGGCAGGGAGAGCACCACAATCCAGGCAAGCTGGCTGTTTAATCTAAACATGTAAAAAGCGGCAAAACCGATACTTGTCATAGCAGAGAAGGTATCAATAATGCCCCAGGTGAGCAATTCACCCATCTTTTCCGTATCAGAAGTAACCCTGGACATAATCCAGCCAATCGGCGTTTTGGAAAAATAGGACAATGACAATTGTTGCAGGTGATTAAACAATTTTTTGCGCAAATCATAACGTAAACGCTCACCCAACATACCGACACTGAGAATCATCACGAAAAAAGCTGACATTTGAGCCAAAGTTACGATTGCATAATTCTTGAAAAGAGCAATAATTTGGCTGCCGTCCTTGGCAAGAATGCCTTCATCAATAATACGTTGATCAAGAATTCTGAAATAAGCATCAATCCAGGATACGAAGCCAATCGCCACGACAGCAAGCAATAAAATCCACCAATAAGGTTTTATCAGCTTTAGTAGCCGACCAATAACACCACTTTTCAGGTTGACTTCATCGTCTAATTCATTATCTTCATTATAAGTCGACACGTTCTATTTCCTCTTGCAGGGCACTGTCAATTCGCGATTGAATCTCGTAAATGTCCCGATAAATTCCAGCTTTATTAACTAAATCTTCATGTTTGCCCTTTTGGACAATTTTTCCCTGGTCAAAAACCAAGATCTGGTCAGCATTCATAATGCTTTGAATACGATGAGCAATCACAAAAGTTGTCCGGTTTTCCATCAGGCCATCCAAAGCATCCCTGATTTGCACCTCGGTTTCCATATCCACCGAGGAGGTCGAATCGTCCATAATCAGAATGCGTGGGTTGATTAGCAAGGTTCGGGCAATTGCCAGACGTTGCTTTTGACCACCGGAGAGGGTTACCCCTCGCTCACCGACCGCTGTATCATAGCCATTTTTGAATTCCAAAATCACATCATGAATAGCCGCTTCTTTTGCAGCTTCAACGACTTCTTCTTCGCTGACCTCTCTGTGGACACCATAGGTAATGTTTTCACCGATTGTCGCCGAGAAAAGGAATGGTTCCTGCTCAACAATGCCAATTTGAGAACGCAAAAATTCGCGCGAATAGTCATTCAAATTGACGCCATCCAGGAGGATGCGGCCGCTGCTGACATCATAAAAGCGCGGCAGAAGATTCACCAATGAAGTCTTCCCGGAACCGGTCGAACCCAACAAAGCGACCACTTCCCCAGCCTTGCAACTAAAGTTGACATCGTCCAAAACCGGCTGTCCCTCTTCATATTGGAAGCAAACGTTTTCAAACTGAAGCGCTCCTTTGATGCCATTTTCCGGTTGATAATTCGAGCTGGTCATATCTTCTTGATCAGCTTCGAGGATTTTATTAATTCGACCTAAAGATACAAAAGTTCGCGAGGTGTCAACAATCAATCGTCCAAGATTACGGACAGGCCAAATCAACCAACCTAACAAACCCATAAAAGTCATAAATTGACCGAGAGACATCGTGTTGTTAATCACCATCATCGCTGCCATATAACCGCTTATGATATTTTGAGCACCGCAAAGTCCATCAGTTAGAGGCCAAAAGAGGCTGTGCATCCAATTGAATTTCCTACCCAAGTCAAACTTTTTAAGATTATCTGCGTCGAATTTCTTCATTTCATAATCCTGGCGGGCAAAGGCTTTGACCACACGAACACCGCTCAGGTTTTCCTGAAGCTCAGTGGAAAGAACAGCACCTTGTTCCTGGTAGGCTTCATATGCTTTGGAAAGTGCTTTGAAGAAAATCATTGAAAAAACCAAAACAATCGGAAAAACGATGATTGAAACCAAAGCCAGATTCAGGTTCATTTTGGCAATCGAAACGAAAGATATTCCGAAAATCAAGACGATGCGCCCTAAACCAATTGCCTGATCACCAAAAAAGCGGCGGATTGTATCAACGTCAGAAGTCGCTCTTTCCAGCAAATCACCGGTTTTCGCTTCAGAATGATAAGCAAAAGGCAAACGCTGAATGTGATCAAAGAGCAAATCGCGCAAACGGCGGGTTGAATTTTCGGCACTGTAATTAGCCATCCAGCTTGCCATGAAGCTTGAGAGGGCTTGCAAAACGATTAATGCACCAAAGTTCAAAGCCCCGAGCACTAAATCCCTGCCCACAATCCCTTTGTCGAGAACCGTATCCACAAAGGTGCCGAGGTAGGTATACATCCAGGTGCGGGCAAGTGCCGAAAGTCCGGTGAAGAGAATTGCAATGAAATAATGAAGATAGAAACCCTTCATTAAATAGAAAAGACTCCTCAACTTGTTACCGGCAGTAACTTTTTTGAGTTCAATTGGTTGATAATTTTGACTTAATATACTCATCTTATTTCCTGTCATTTCTGATACACAGACGAGAAACAAGTATACCTTTGAAAAAGGCATAGTCAATTCATTTCGACATTTCGAGATTTAAACTCAGGCTTCAATTTCCCATCCCCGCTCCTTGGCTCTTGGGACTTGGGACTTGGCTCTATTTCCTGATATCTGCTCCCCGTTTCCCTCTCGCCGCTACCTGTTCCGAATCAGTTCCATAACCGTTTCCACAACCTCATAAACGGTCATAT
>JAGOIM010000191.1 GCA_017995665.1 Anaerolineaceae bacterium
CCGAGAACAATTGCAGTTTTGAGGCCTAATCGATCGGCTTGCTTGAATTGTTTGCTCAATTTATCCGGTTCAGCCAAAATAACATTAATGCCTTCTTCTCTCAACTGACGGCTTAGCAAAATTGAATCAGTGAGCATCTCTTCATTAAACACGGTTACAAAGACCGTTCCGGGATAGCTCAAATCAGTTGGCAACAAGCCGAAATGTTCCAAGACCAACATGATGACCACGTCGCCACTCGCAAAGCCAACCCCGGGTAAAGGGTCACCGCCGACATCGCCAACCAAATTAGCATAATGTCCGCCGCCCAAAATCGCCCTGAATTGACCGGTGATTTCATGCGCTTCGAAGACCAAACCTGTGTAATAGTCCAGACCGCGGATAATTTTTGGATTATATTTCAGATAGTCACGAAAACCCATCGCCTCAACATAATCAAAGAGCTGGCATAACTCTTCCGATTCTTTCCATAAGTCTTCGTTTGCCAAAAGAGCCCGTAAAGCCCCAATTTGTTCTGCGCTCATACCCAGATCAAGCAATTTCTGCTCCCAAACATCAGCCGGCAATTTGTCAACTCGGTCAATCATTCTTAACAAATCGGCTTTTTGTTCAGGACCACCAACAATTTCTTTCAATTTTCGGTCCATCAAACGCCGATCGTTGACATAAATTTTTACCATCGAGCTTTCCAAACCGACTAATTTCAAGAAATTTGCTGCAACTGCTAACAATTCGGCATCTGCCTGAAGCGTATCTGAACCGATTAGGTCAACATTCCATTGGTAAAACTCGCGCGTTCTGCCTTTTTGTGGTCGCTCATAACGCCAAAACGGACCAAAAGCCCACCAGCGCTGCGGAAAGACCAGCTGATTCTGCTTTTCGGCAATCATTCGAGCCAAAGTTGGGGTCAATTCCGGACGCAAAGTGATTGGGTCACCGCCCCGGTCGTTAAAGACAAAAGCCTGTTCATTCACCAATTCTTCGCCAGATTTCGCAGCGTAAAGATCAATTTTTTCCAAACAAGGACCCTCGTATTGCTGATAGCCAAAGCTCTCTGATGCCTGGCGTAGTTTTTCAACAAGCCATTGTCGTCTTGCCATCTCATCAGGATAAAAATCGCGGGTGCCTTTTACACTTCTAATTATGTTTTTCATAAGAATCCATACCTTCAATAAGTTATTTCATAGTATATCACGCTGAATTAGAGTACAATTAAAAAAGCTTGAAGGTGGAGGCTGAAAATGATAATTACTGAGATAGCTGAACTGGTTTGTGGAAAAATTTTGACCAATAATTACAAAGATACGCTTGAAGTTCAAGGCGCCTTTGTCGGCGACTTGATGAGCGACGTCCTCTCCACAATCAGACCCGAAGCCGTGCTCATTACCGGATTAAATCACCCCCAGGTTATCCGCACCGCATTGATTGCCGATGCCTCAATGGTAATCATTGCCCGTGGCAAAGAGCCAAGCAGCGAAATGATTGAACTGGCAGAGAACGAACAAATGCCTCTGATATCATCCCCTTTGGGTCTCTTTGAAATATCCTCAAGACTGGCAGAGAAAGATATTCTCAGTTTTGAAAATTCATTCAACCGCAAAAATTGCCCCTAAATCAAAATGAGCGAAAATGCCAGTCATCCTGACCTAATCGCTAACCGTATTACCCGGGTTGAAGAGCTTGTCTACGAGCTTTCCGTTTCCGAGGTAATGACCAAAAACCCCATTACTTTTGACATCAATACCAGCATTCGTGACGCTCTCGAAGTGATGCGCCGACTCAAAATCTCAGGAGCTCCGGTTGTGGTTGACCAAATTCTGACCGGAATCATTACCTTTGAAGACGTTGTCCGTGCGCTTCGTGATGGACGGGCTGATAAAAATGTTTGCGAATATATGACAACCGATGTTGTTACGGTTCACGATTATGACCAGGTTGTGGAAGCACTGAAAACTTTTTCCAAAAATCAGGTTACCCGTTTACCGGTTTTGGATGCCAGTGACAATTTAGTCGGGATGCTTACCAAAGGCGATGTTTCTACCGGCTTACTCTCGGCGATGGAACGTGATGTCGAAAAGGCTGAAAGATCAAAATTTAAAGCTTCGCAGTTCTTTCTCGACAAAGAAATCATCTCGGACCATACCACCATGGTCTTGCGTTACAAGATAAAAAAGAATGATTTTTACCATGGCGGAACGGCTTCAACCAGAATCAAAAAAGCACTCTTGCGTTTGGGTGTCTCGAATCAAATTGCCCGAAAATGTGGAATCGCTGTCTATGAAGCGGAAATGAACCTGATTATCCACACCAATAACGGTGGAAACCTTCGGATTGAGATTGATTCCGAAAAAATCAGCATGGAAGCTTATGATGACGGTCCCGGGATTGAAGATATCGAAAAGGCCATGACCCCCGGCTGGTCAACCGCCAGTCAGGAAGTGCGCACAAAAGGCTTCGGCGCAGGTATGGGCTTGACCAACATCCATAACTGCGTTGACGAAATGGCAATACGCTCCTCCCCTGATACCGGAACAAACCTCTTTATGATTAAATACCTCGAGAAGGAAGACGAAAATGAATCTGGCTAAGATTATTAATCGCCTTCAGCTAAAGGTTTTAACCAGAGAAATGGATTTCTCGAAAATTGATATCCAATCCGGTTACGCTTCTGATTTGCTCTCCTGCGTTATGACCGGGGCGGAATCTCATGC
>JAGOIM010000192.1 GCA_017995665.1 Anaerolineaceae bacterium
GCTTTGTCCTTCTCTTTTTGAAGAGCTTGCTTTTCGATTTCAAGCTGCATAATATCGCGGTCAACCTCGTCGAGGGCTTGCGGTTTGGAATCGATTTCGGTGCGCAGGTGTGCGGCAGCCTCATCGATCAGGTCAATTGCCTTATCGGGCAAATGGCGGTCGGTGATGTAGCGATTGCTCAAAGTAGCGGCGGCGATGACAGCCGAATCGGTAATACGCACGCCATGATGCAGCTCATATTTTGCTTTTAGACCGCGCAAAATGCTGATTGTATCTTCAACGCTTGGTTCGGCAACGTAAACCGGTTGGAAACGGCGCTCGAGGGCGGCATCTTTTTCGACATATTTGCGATATTCGTTGGTGGTTGTGGCACCAATCAGGTGCAATTCACCGCGAGCCAGCATTGGTTTGAGAATGTTGCCGGCATCCATTGAACCTTCAGCTGCACCGGCACCGATGACGGTGTGCATTTCGTCAATGAAGAGGATGATTTGACCATCAGATTCACTGACTTCTTTGATAGCGGCTTTGAGGCGTTCTTCAAATTCGCCACGATATTTCGCACCGGCAACCAGAGCTGCCATGTCCAGCTGGACGATGCGCTTGTTTTTCAGTCCTTCGGGAACATCACGGTTGACAATTCTTTGTGCCAAACCTTCAACAATGGCGGTTTTGCCAACGCCCGGCTCGCCAATTAGCGCCGGATTATTCTTAGTGCGACGGCTCAGAATTTCAATTGTCCGCCGAATTTCTTCATCACGTCCGATGACTGGGTCCATTTTGCCCTGGCGAGCGATGGCGGTCAGGTCACGGCCATATTTTTCGAGTGCCTGATAGGTATCTTCCGGATTTTGACTGGTAACCGACTGATTACCGCGGATTTCGCGCAAGGCTTTCAAGACGGCATCTTTGGTAACGCCAAAATTAGCCAGACGCTTGCCTTCGGGGCTGTCTGTCAAGCCTAATAAAATATGTTCGGTCGAGGTATATTCATCGCCCATCCCCTTGGCGTAGCGTTCAGCGGCATCCAAAACGGAAGCGGAAGGCCGTGAAAGCCCAATTTCGCTGTTTGAACTGCCGTAAACCTTCGGTCGGTTGGCGAGCTCTTTGCGGATTTCTTCTTGCAAAACGTCTACCCCACCGGCAATTTGGCTGATAACAACCGGAACAGTACTTTCAGTTTGATTGAGCAATGCCAAAAGCAGATGGGCAGGCTCGATGGATTGATGGTTATAATCCTGCGCCAAATGCTGCGCTTCAAGCACGGCTTGTTGAGCTTTTTGAGTAAATTTATTCAGGTCCATATTAACTCCTAAAACCTGCATTTTCAACTTTCGCAGGTCATATTTTTATAATTTCATACGCTTATAGTATGAGGGAAAAATGTATGAAAAGTGTTAATTGAGGACTCCCTTTCTCATTTTTTCCCTTTTTCCTATTTCCTTTTTCCTGCCCCCAAAACTCGGTTTGACAGGAATTGAGTAGTGTTGTATACATTAGTCAACCATTAGAATTCAAACAAAGTCACAATAAAGGTGCAAAGAATTCTAAGCATAGACAATTCCGTATGTGTTTGAAGTGAGTTATTCAAAGGAGTAAAAAATGGAAAAGACAATAAAACGAATCCCGATTATCAGCCTGCTGATTGGTGCGGTTTTGATTTTTGGGATGGCTTATTTGCTTAGTGCTTGTCAGACAAGCGCCCAGGTTGGAGACGATATTCCGACTGTGGAAGAATCTATGGATGGTAGTCAGGATAAGCGGCTCGACCAGGTTGATGAAGCCCAAATCCGAAGGTTTACGGATAAATTGGTAAACGCATCCGATGTAAATGTCGAAATCCTTAGCATCAACCTAAATGGAAATGACGCCATCGTAAAAACCAAGTGGGATTTGAAGGGATTTCGCAGTTGGAAAATTTCAAAGGCAAGGCTTGAGATTGACGGTTTGGAGTATGCTTTTGGCGGTTATGATTTAGCCGAAGGTTTGTTCCACTATATTGACGGAGATGCCTGTAAAATCACTGCCTCAGAAAGTTTAGAACCGAATGAGACTTGTTCAGCAGATCTCACAAATGAAAAACCCTATCGGCTTGACTTACTTATCTTCAAAGATGTCCCGCATGATTTTCTTGATCGTGAAGTAGTGCTGACGATTACTGAAATGAGCAGTGTCCCGAATGAAAGCGAATATTGTAAAGATTTGCAGATTGAGCGGATTGCCGAAGTGATGCAAAAAGACTATCCGGGAATTGAACTGTACTGTTTCCAGGAGCCTGGCTTTAATGGTTATTCGATTCGTGAAGGCTCATCCTATGCTAATGATGAGGCTGCGAAACAAGCCGTTTCTGATCGTGTAGTTTCGGTGATAAGCGGTAATACTGCTGGAATCTGGAAGTTTGATCTTTCAAAATATACTAATTAAGAGATAAAAGTTTAGGCAGGTCTGCCTGAGCCACGGAGACCTGCCTCGATTTTCCATTTCCCGTTTCCTTTTTCCTGCCCTCGTTTCCCGTTTCCTTTTTTACCGCCCCGGCTCCCCGTTACCTGTTTCCTTTTTTCCCGCTCCCGGCTTCCCGTTCCCCGCTCCCCGCGAAACCACTTTGTCCCTTTTCAACCCGCTGCAACGACTATTTAACTGTAGCTACAATAAAGGAAAACTATGGCAAATTCAACTATCGATATTTCAAACCCTTTGGCTCAGGGTAG
>JAGOIM010000047.1 GCA_017995665.1 Anaerolineaceae bacterium
GCTATGTTGAATTAGCCGGGCCGAGCGCTTCGGAAGAAGTTGCAACCATTGCCAAACTATTTAGAAAACATGCTCCGGATTGTCTTTTCATCATTGACGGGGCTCTTTCACGGAAATCTCAAGCCGGCTCAGGAAACAGCGAAGCGGTCATACTTGCCGTAAGCGCAGCAACCGCAACCGCACCGGAGGATTTGGCAGAGAAAACCTCATTTGCCTTAAGCCTATTACAAGCTCCTCCAGTGGAAGCTGATTTAGAGGAAGAATTGGAGATGGCGATTCAAAAACATCCTGAGGCAAGGGCAATCATTCTCGGAGAAGACAGCTGCAAGACATTGAATTTGCCGAATTTGGTTGGTTATGGGCAAGATATAGCCAAAGAACTTGAAAAAGGCAGTCATTGTTTGTTCCTACGCGGTGCTGTTACTGAAATGGTTGTCAAAGAATTAATCAAATCCGAAAATTTTAGAAATATCACGCTGGTTGTTGAAGATGGCACGCGTTTATTTATCAAGCCTGAAAGCTATCGCAAATTGCAATTTTTGAAAGTCAAACTTGCTGTCTTAGATCCTTTGGACGTTCGGTTGGTTTGCCTCAATCCAACCACAGGCAGCGGACAAGCCCAGGATCCCCTGCCCCTCTTGGAAGCTTTACGCGAAAAAATAACTGACATTCCGGTTCTCGACCTCGGACCGGCAAATGTGTGAGGAACTGTGCAACAATCATCGGTCATTATTACTACGGAATTATTAAATCAAGCTGGCTTACCGGAAGTTTTAGCCAATTGTTATTGCTATACCCCTCAGGGGAATCGATTGAAGAATGAATTGCGCTATTATAAAAACGATACAAAGGCAGAATTGGTCGAGGAATTGAATGCTGTTAATGCGCTCCTTCCCTTAATGAAAGAAAACAGCCCTCAATTGATGGAAGGTTGGACGCAATTGGCAAGACTGCGTGAATTACGCGGCACTTTTAACTCCCTTGAACACGGCTCACTTTTAGATGAAACAGAATTCTTTGAAATCAAAAGCGCTCTGACAATTTTCAAACGAATTGGCAAACTCAGCCCAATTTTAGAAGCAGCCGGAGTCCATTTTGAAGATACATCGGAAGCTGCTCAGTTGTTGGAACCGAAAGGCAGAAGCACGCCTTCTTTTCACATTTACAGTGATTACTCACCTGCATTAGCTGAAATTCGAGAACGCAAAAAAGCTCTGGAACACGAAATCAGCCAGACCAGAGGACCGGAACGGAAAGCCCTGATTACGAAACGCGCAGTCATCACTGCTGAAGAATTTAAAGAGGAAGAGCAAATCCGGCGAATGTTGGGAAGTAAATTGTTAAACTGGCTTCCGGAGATGCAGCATAATGCCGAAGCTTGCGGTTTGCTTGATTTTCGCTTGGCAAAAGCTGATTTAGCCATGAGATGGAATGCTTCCTTGCCAACCTTAGTGGATGACGATCAGCCGACTATCATTGAAAACACCCGCCTTCCCCAGCTTGCCGAAAACCTTGAGTTGCAAGGCTTGGAATTTACCCCAATCTCGATTGAATTGCGAGATGGCACAACTGTCTTGAGCGGTGCCAACATGGGTGGAAAAAGTGTCGCCCTCAAAGCGGTATTTTTGGCAATTTTGATGACTCAGTTAGGTTATTTTCCGGTTTGCGAACGACTTGAAACGCCCCTTTACGATTTTTTGGCTTTTGAATCCAGCCATGATGGCGATATGTTACGCGGGCTTTCCTCATTTGGGCTTGAAGCAATCAAAATTCGCGATCACTACCGCCGAAGCAAAAAAGAACGCGGTTTAATCATTATGGACGAACCTTGCCGAGGCACTAATCCTGCCGAAGCTTCCGTGATTGTTCAAGCACTTTGCCAAACCTATGGAAAAACCACGAACAGATTTTTTATCGCCACCCATTATCCGGTTATTCCTGAAAAAGGAATTCGTTTTTATCAGGTAAGAGGCATCCGGCCGGAAGCCTTGAAGGAAATGCCGGCTTATCAGGTCAAAACCCACTCAGATTTTGAAAATCATGATAAAAATGTGAGTGAAGGCCTGACAAAACAAGACCAACGCGAAGACATCGCTCGCGTTCGTAAAATTCAAAAACTAATGGATTATAGACTTGAAGAAATTAGTGGTACCCACACTGTCGCTTCGAGTGCAATCAAAATAGCTGAGTTGCTTGGTGTGGATGAGTCTCTCATTCATGAAATGAAAACAGCCTGGCGGGAGGATTAATGGCAGAACTTAAACTTGATTGGGAGAAAGTGAGTAAGGCTCGGGAAGCTGCCCGTTTGATCGCAGAAGACACAGTTAACTATACGCAACAATATACTACAACTACGGTTGAACGTTCTATCTGTCGCTTGCTTGGCATTGATGGGGTCGATCCGATGGGCGTTCCCCTTCCCAACATCGTCGTGGAACATCTTTCAGATAAAAACATGTTGGGATATGGCGCTGCCTATTGGTTGGGTCAAGCCGCAATTGGTTTATCTAAGGATGTTCAAGAATTGGCCGAAATGGTTTCAAATGGTGAGCTTGACCTTACCCAAACTGATCCGGTTGATCCCTTCGAGATTCAACTTTGGGCAGAGAAAAAAGCAGAAGAAACGGTTGCTGTTATCCATCGTAATCGTCTCCTTCGTGAAGGACGATTGCGCGAACATGGCGATAAATCCGGTCCCCTGCTCTATGTGATTGTTGCAACCGGTAATATCTATCAGGACATCATCCAGGCTAAAGCCGCCGCCAAACAAGGCGCTGATGTGATTGCGGTCATTCGCACAACCGGGCAAAGTTTACTCGATTACGTTCCTTTCGGCGCAACCACTGAAGGTTTTGGCGGAACGATGGCAACCCAGGAAAACTTCAGACTGATGCGGGAAGCTCTAGATGAAATCGGAGATGAGCTTGGTCGTTATATTCGGCTTTGTAACTATTGCTCCGGGCTTTGTATGCCGGAAATTGCGGTTATGGGTGCTTTGGAGCGTCTCGATGTTATGCTCAATGATGCCCTTTATGGCATTTTATTCCGTGATATCAACATGCAGCGCACTTTAATTGATCAATCTTTCTCGCGTTTGGTCAACGGAGCCGCAGGTGTCATCATCAACACCGGAGAAGACAATTATCTGACCACCGCCGATGCTTACGAAGAAGCTCATACTGTTCTGGCTTCCCAATTTATTAATGAACAATTTGCCTTGCTGGCGGGTGTACCCGAAGAGCAAATGGGACTTGGACATGCCTTTGAGATGAATCCTGAATTGCACAATGCTTTTCTATATGAATATGCTCAGGCTCAAATGGCAAGACAAATCTTCCCCAAAGCGCCTTTGAAATATATGCCCCCTACCAAGTTCAAAACCGGCGATATCTTCAAAGGACATGTTCAGGACACGCTTTTTAACATCGTAACGGTTATCAGTCATCAACGCATTCACCTTTTGGGTATGTTGACCGAAGCGATTCACACCCCCTTTATGGCTGACCGGGCCCTTTCAATTGCTAATGCACGCTACATTGCTAACAGTTTTGCTGATTTTGGCGATGACATTGATTTCCGCCCGGGTGGAATCATGGAACAACGAGCTAACGAAGTGCTCGATCTGGCGCTTGACCTGTTGGTGAATATTCGTCGCGACGGGCTATTCCGAACGCTTGAAGAAGGACGTTTCGCAGGTATTAAACGACCTTTTGAAGGCGGGAAAGGCTTAGCCGGGGTTGTTTCTAAAGAAGAACAATACTTCAATCCATTTATTGAACCGCTTTGGGAAGAATCACGCGAAGGCTCCGAACGGTATCATCAGGCAAAGAAAATGGCGGAAGGAGCGAGAGATGAGTAGCGGATTATATTCAACCAAAAAAGCCGATTTTGACACAAATCTGGACCTCACCCAGCTGAAGCCTTATGGCGACACGATGAACGATGGCAAAGTTCAGATCTCTTTCACACTGCCGGTTGCAGATAACGAAGTGGCAGTTGAAAGCGCACGTTTATTAGCGCTGAAGATGGGTTTGGAAGAACCAAACGTTGCCTACCACGGCTCGCTCGATAAGAATTTTACTTTTTTTGTGGTCTATGGCAGTCTTAGTCATACTATTGACTATACGCAAGTTCACGTAGAAGCAGTAGATGTCGATGTAATGTCGATGGAAGAAACCGATTTTTTCATTCAACAAAATTTTGGCCGCAAAATTAAAGTGATTGGTGCCAGTACCGGAACCGACGCCCATACGGTTGGCATTGATGCCATCTTAAATATGAAAGGCTATGCCGGTCACTATGGTTTAGAGCGTTACAAAATGATTGAATCAATTAACCTTGGAAGTCAGGTTTTGAATGAAGATTTCATTCGTAAGGCTGTTGAATTTGACGCCGATGTCTTGTTGGTTTCTCAAACAGTCACCCAAAAGAACGTCCACATTCAAAATTTGACGGAACTGGTTGAACTTTTGGAGGCAGAAGGCTTGCGTAAACGCTTTTTGCTGATCATTGGCGGGCCTCGGATTACCCACGAACTCGCTAAAGAATTAGGTGCAGATGCCGGTTTTGGACCGGGGAAATATGCTGATGACGTCGCCAGCTTTTTCTGTCAAGAATTGTTAGCGCGTAAGCAACAAAATTAACTAGGAAGGTAACACAACTATGGATAAATTGATTAGTATGCACGATGCCGTAAATCTTGTCCGTGATGGAGACACAATCATGGTCGGTGGCTTTTTAGCCGTCGGTACTCCGGATCGCCTGATTGATGCATTAATCGAAAAAGGGGTAAAAGACCTTACCCTGATTTGTAACGACACTGGTTTTGTTGATCGCGGTGTTGGCAAGATGGTAGTTGCGAAGATGTTTAAGAAAATCTATGCTTCCCATGTCGGCACCAACAAAGAGACCGGTCGTCAGCTGCTTGAAGGCGAAACAGAGGTCGTTTTGGTTCCCCAAGGTACACTCATTGAGCAAATCCGAGCAGGTGGTTTTGGCTTGGGTGGTGTTTTGACCAAAACCGGACTTGGCACTGCAGTCGAAGAAGGCAAGGATATCGTCGAAATAGACGGAGAGAAATATCTTCTCGAAAAACCGATGCGGGCAAACATCGCTTTACTCTATGCTGAAAAAGCAGACGTCAAAGGCAACCTCACCTTCCATGGTGCCACCCGAAACTTCAACACATACATGGGTGCTGCTGCGGATATTTCGATTGTTGAAGCCAAAGAAGTCGTCCCTCTCGGAGGGATTAGCCAGGATGATGTGGTAGTCCCCGGCGTATTTGTTAATCATATTATTGATGGAGCGAAACTATGATGGATAAGCAACAAACTCAAGAATTTATTGCCCGACGCGTGGCAATGGAGCTGCAAGACGGTGATTTGGTCAATTTGGGAATTGGCTTACCCACTTTGGTCGCAAATTTTATCCCCGAGGGCCGCGATGTCTTCCTCCAATCCGAAAACGGTTTTATCGGCGTAGGTCCCGCCCCTGAAGAAGATGAAATTGACCCCTGCATAGCCAATGCCGGAGCAATGCCCGTTACCATCGTGCCCGGTGGCAGCTTTTTTGACAGTGCTGTCTCTTTCGGCATTATTCGCGGCGGACATGTTAACACAACCGTTTTGGGTGCCTTGCAAGTTGCCGAAAACGGAGATATCGCCAATTACATGATTCCGGGCAAGATGGTTCCTGGTATGGGCGGTGCAATGGATTTGCTCAGTGGCGCAAAGAAAGTAATTGTCGCCATGGAGCATACCGCTAAGGGAGCACATAAACTGCTCAAGAAATGCACC
This sequence comes from Anaerolineaceae bacterium, assembly GCA_017995665.1. Taxonomy (GTDB): domain Bacteria; phylum Chloroflexota; class Anaerolineae; order Anaerolineales; family Anaerolineaceae; genus Mesolinea. Next base: position 5,799 of record JAGOIM010000047.1, read on the forward strand.
TTGCCCCTGACAGCTGTGAGCGCTGTCGATTTGATTGTTACCGAAATGGGTGTCATTGAAGTAACCGACAAAGGCTTTGTTTTAATTGAGTACAACCCGGATTTTTCGCTTGAGGAGATTCATAACGCTACCGGCGCTGATTTGATCATTAGCCAGAGTTTGAAGCCGATGGTTTAGCCTCGGTAATTTGGTAATAAAAACAGGAGAGCTGCACTAGAACCACAGCTCTCCTGTTATTATGTATCTACGAGTGTTCTTATTTTGTTGCAGTCAAGCACATCCACTTTTTTGTTTCGTGATGAAAGACCTGAGCCGAGTGAAAGCCTGTTCTGAGAAGTAAATCCTTAATATCCTCACCTCTATGGATAACCATCCCATCAATTCGGTCAGTCCAGCTGGTATCAGTCGGATCGTCTTCTTCGCAAACAATCAAAAGTTTTCCCCCTGATTTTAAGACTCTCTTGATTTCAATAAATGCAACCTCTAAATCAGGCCAGAAGAAGATGGTTTCAAAACCTGTGATTGCATCGAGACTGTTATCAGTATAAGACAATGCCGCAACATCGCCCTGCTGAATTGTTGAACGGCTTCCGAGATATTTTTTATTTACTTTTTTACTAAAATTGATACTTTCAATTGAAACATCAAGCCCATCAACGATACTATCAGGAATTTCTTTCAACATCTTTGCTATATTTGCCCCTCCCCCACAACCAATGTCCAATATATGAGAACCGGGTTCAAAAGACATATGCGAAAGACCCCATGCTGCCAATTTTTCATGTCCAAAGTTCATCCCGCGAAGCATCATTTTTCCCAGAAATCCAACCGGTTTTGCAGTGTTTTGAAAATATTTATTAAACATATGAATGTGTCCTTTAATAGTTAGGTATGCCTAACATTATATCATCAGGTTTAAAAATGAGATAAAAAAAGCCGGCTTCTGTGACGAAACCGGCTATTTGGCATTTACCTGGATCTTGTTAAATTAACCGCGTTCTTTGCGAATTGCCTCGGTCAATTTTGGAACAATCTTCAAAGCATCGCCAACGATGCCAACATCAGCAATGTTGAAAATAGGAGCGGTTGGATCGGTGTTAATTGCAATAATGTATTCCGATTCTTCCATACCTGCCATATGCTGAATAGCACCGGAAATACCACAAGCGATGTAGATTTGGGGGCGAACTGTCTTACCGGTCTGGCCAACTTGACGAGATTTATCCGTATATCCGCTGTCAACTGCAGCACGTGAGCTGGCAACTTCCCCACCGAGCGCATCTGCTAAGTCTTCCAAAATGGCAAAGTTCTCAGCGCTATGCATACCGCGTCCGCCGGAAACCAAAATTTTGGCATCCTGAATGTTGTGCTTATGTTCAACCTTCTTTAGAATTTCCTGAATGGTCGTGAACATATCATTGACTTCGATTTTTACGTCAAAGTTAAGGATTTCTGCCTGAATATTTTGATCGGGAATGCGTTTGACCATAACACCGGGGCGAACGGTCGCCATCGCCGGACGAAAATCTGGGCAAACAATGGTCGCCATCAGATTACCGCCAAAAGCCGGACGGGTCATCAGGAATCTTTGAGTTTCCTCTTCAATTTCAAGCGCTGTACAATCTGCTGTCAAACCGGTGTGAATTCTGCCGGCAACTCTTGGGGCTAAATCCCTGCCAATGCTGGTGGCACCGAAAAGGGCGATTTCGGCTTGGTATTTTTCCAAAATTTGGACAATCGCCTGTGTATATGGTTCGGTACGATAATCTTTCAATTCACTGTGATCAGCGACCACGACCGTTTCCGCACCATAGGCAACCAGCTCTTTAGCCAAGCCGGAAATTTGATATCCGAGCAAGCCTGCGACAACTTCACCGCCTAATTGCTGGGCTAAATCTCGCGCTTTGCCAATCAATTCGAAAGAAACCGGTGTAATTTGACCGTCAACTTGCTCCGCAAAGACAAAAACTGATTTTTTTATAGTATTCATCATATCCTCACAAAACAAATTTTTCTTTCAACTTATCAACAAGGTATTGCACTGATTCATCAACGCCTGTTTCAATCTTGGTTCCGGGTTGTTTCATCGATTTTGGTTCCGAACTCTTCACGCGTGTCGGTGAACCCTTCAAACCGATATTGCTGTCTTCCACCGGGATGTCATCGCGAGTCCAAAGTGTTACCTCGTTTTCACGATAAGCATCAAAAATACCGCCTGGTGTCATATAACGGGCTTCGTTTAATTCAGTCAAAGCGGTAACCAAAGCCGGCATTTTTGCCCTCAAAATCTGATAGCGGTCTTCGAATTGTCGTTTTACGACAATTTCGTTTCCTTCAACGCGCAATTCTTCGGCATAGCTGATATGCGGAATTTGCAGGTGTTCGGCAATCTCCGGTCCAACCTGCGCCGTATCGCCATCAATCGCTTGACGTCCGGCAATAACCAGGTCGTAATCCAGTTTGCTGATTGCTGCGGCAAGCGTCGAAGAGGTTGCCCAAGTATCGGCACCGCTAAACTTCGGATCAGATATCAAATAAGCAGCGTCGGCACCCATCGCTAAGGCCTCACGCAAGACAAGATCAGCCTGACGTGGACCCATGCTAATGACGGATATGTGCGCTCCCAATTCATCTTTTAATCGCAAAGCAGCTTCCAAACCGGCTTTGTCGTCCGGGTTCATAATTGAAGGAACGCCCTCGCGAATCAAAGTTCCCTTTACCGGGTCAATTCGGACTTCTGTTGTGTCCGGGACTTGTTTAATACAAACTACAATTTTCATTATCAGCACCTCATCTCAAAAGATTTCCGGATATGACCATCTTCATCACTTCGGAAGTGCCTTCGAAGATTTCGGTAATTTTTGAATCACGCATCATGCGTTCAACCTGGAAGGATTGAATGTAGCCATAACCACCGTGCAATTGAACACATTCACGGGTTACATAGCTTGCTGTCTGAGATGCTTTCAATTTCGCCATGGCGGCTTCGTTTCCGAAGGGTTTGCCGCTGTCTTTTAGGATTGCAGCATGATAAACCAACCAGCGCGTCGCTTCGATTTCCGTTTTAAGCTGAGCCAAAACAAATTGCGTGTTCTGAAATTTTGAAATCGATTGATTGAATTGCTTGCGTTCTTTGACATAACGAATCGTTCGATCCAAGGCACCTTCAGCAAGGCCGAGTGCCATTGCACCAATTCCGATGCGGCCGCCATCCAAAGTGGACATGGCAACGCCAAAGCCTTTGCCTTCTCTTCCGAGTAAGTTGTCTTTCGGGATGCGGCAATCTTCAAAAATCAATTCGCAAGTTGAGGAGCCATTAATCCCCATTTTCTTTTCTTTTAGCCCGAAGCTAAAACCGGGGGTTCCTTTTTCAACAATGAAAGCCGAAATGCCTCTGGTTCCCTGTGATTTATCGGTCATGGCAAAAACGACATAAGTGTCAGCCACTTCACCGTTTGTGATGAACATTTTCGTGCCGTTGAGCACCCATTCATCGCCATCCAAAACCGCTTTACTTTGCTGACGGGATGCATCCGAACCGGCTTCAACTTCGGTCAAAGCGAATGCACCGAGTTTTTCACCCGAAATGAGCGGACGCAGGAATTTTTCTTTTTGTTCAGGAGTTCCGTGATTTTTAATTGCGTCAGCACCGAGCGAAGTGTGGGCAGAGAGAATAACTGCGGTGGTACCGCAAAATTTCGCAATCTCTTCAACTGCCAAAACATAGGTCAAAGTGTCACAACCCTGACCACCCAATTCTTTGGAAAATGGAATACCCATAAATCCGTTTTTTTGCATCTTATGAACAG
>JAGOIM010000193.1 GCA_017995665.1 Anaerolineaceae bacterium
GTCTTGATGTGGATTTTTGCACCGCTGATTGTTGACAAGTTGCTTTTTGCTCTGGTCGATAACGCCAATCCGGAAATGCTAAGTTTGACGGTAAAGCTGTTGCGCACAATGCTGCCGACCGTGATTATCTTTGGGGTGAGCGGTTTGGTGATGGGTATGTTGAATGCACATCAGGTCTTCCTTTGGTCAGCGCTGGCACCTTCGATGTACTCTCTCGGTCAAATTGTGGGAACTCTTTTATTGCCGAAATCGCTGGGTGTGCAAAGGCTGGCAATCGGGGCCGTCATCGGAGCCTTGGGACACTTGCTCTTGCAAGTTCCAAGTTTATTCCGTTTGCCCAACCGTTTTTATGAACGGGCTGCGGGTTTTAAAGATGCCGCAGTCAGACAGGTTATGAAATTAATGCTGCCACGGATTATCGGTGCCGGAGTTGTGCAGCTTAATTTTGTCGCCAATACGATTATTGGACTCTCACAGGGCGATGGTGCGGCGAGTGCACTTTCCTGGGCATTTACGATTATGTTGATGCCCCAGGCGGCTATTGCGCAATCGGCGGGGACGGCATCTTTGCCGACGCTTTCGGCGCAGGTTGAGCTGGGCAAGTTTGACGAATTTAAGCAAACTTTTGCCGGGATTATGCGCGTGATGCTAATGTTAACCTTGCCGGCAACGGTTGGTATGATCATTTTACGCGTTCCGATTATTCGGGTTTTGTATGAACGTGGCAGTTTTGACGCAACTTCGACTCAGATGGTTGCCTGGGCTTTGCTTTGGTATGCGGTTGGTTTGACTGCGCATAGCCTTGTGGAAGTGTTGAGCCGCGCTTTTTATTCGATGCATGATACGAAAACGCCGGTTATTGTTGGTGTGATTGCAATGAGCGGTAATATTGCCCTTTCTTTTGCTTTTTCTGCTATGTTCCGGGAATTAGGTTGGATGCCGCTGGGTGGTTTGGCACTGGCGAACAGCCTTGCAACCACGCTTGAATGTTTGGCACTCATTTTCCTCTTGGGCAAGCGCGTCAACGGATTGAACATGAAGGAAATTTTGCGAACAGGCATTAAGAGTTTGCTCGCTTCGGCTGTGATGGGCGGAGTGCTTTTGCTTTGGCTAAATTTCTTTGGAGCAAGGAACAAATTTTTGGTTTTGATTGGCGGACTTGGACTTGGCGTTTTGGTTTATGCGCTGATGATTTGGCTGCTCAAAGTGCCGGAATTCCAATCAATCATTAATCGGCTAAAAGCAATGCTGACAAGAAAGAGCAAAAGCCAGACGGAGAATCCGGATTAGTGACAGAATTTGAGGCGAAGCTTGCGGTTTTAGATCTGGATAATTTTGCAAAGGCGGAAGTCCGCGCTTTTGTGGGTCGAAACGCTGAGCGAATGGATGCTTTGGCGAATGAGGCTTACCAGGGAGAGATTCCGGATTTTCCAATCTGCAAATTGAAACCGCTCTCGCGCCTGGCGGTCTTGATTTGGAAGCTGGAGGAAATTTGGCAAAAGTATCAGGCAGCCGGAGTTGACCGGAAAGTCTTTGCCGATAGCGCAAGCGATATTGCCCTTAGGGCGCGGATCTATTTTGAAAAAACTGGAAAAGTGGGCTTGAGCAGGGGTGATTGTGTTTGGCTGCGCCATTTGGTGAATGAGCAAATTTTCAAACTGGGGGTTTTACAATTTCAGCCCTTTCAAATGCTTTATTTGGATGAGGATGACAAAGGCGAGACCTGGTTCAATTACCTTGATGGAATTAAAGAGCGTTTGCCTGAAGGCTGTCCGGTTGTGAATGTGCATATTCAAAAGGGAGCTGATTTATCGCCAGAGAAGGTGGCGGACGCTTTCAGCCTGGCGCGTGCATTTTTTCGAAAACACTTCCCGGAAAGGCAATTTGAAGCTTTTGTTTGTTTTAGTTGGCTTGTGGATCCATTTCTGAAAACGATTTTACCGGCTGAGAGCCGAATTGTGCAGTTTGGCTCGGTTTTTGAGATTATTGGCTGGGCGAGGGACAATAATCAAGCAGTGGAAAGAATTTTTGGCAAGCGCTGGCGCAAGAAAAGCGATTTCCCACAGGATACAAGCCTGCAAATCGCCGCATTAAAGCATTTGAATAACTTGCAATATACTTGCGGGATTATTTGGATTGATTAAAACCTGATTCTCAACGAGGAAAAGAAATGTTTTCAGGACACTAAATTGAGAAACTCAGGAGAGATAACCCCGGCGCAATGAGCGTTGAAGATTTCATCGCCTTAGCATTGGATGAGATTGGGAAAAAAATTTAGGTTTGGATAATTCCTGACTTAACTGTAGGCCGGATTCTGTTTTTGAATCCGGCTTAATAATTTGCCAGAATCTTGCCGGCTTGAAAAGCACAAGCCGGCCTACGATAAACTTTTTACAAGCTTGAAACGCGCAAGTTTGCTTACGAAATAAATTGCCGGTTTGAAAAGAGCAAATCGGCTTACGACCTGAGTTTCTAATTTTGCTGAAACAATCTGTTTTCAACGAGGAAACGAAATGTTTTCAGGACACTAAATTGAGAAACTCAGGGGAGATAACCCCGGCGCAATGAGCGTTGAAGATTTCATCGCCTTAGCATTGGATGAGATTGAAAAGAAAATTTAGGTTTGGATAATTCCTGACTTAACTGTAGGCCGGATTCTGTTTTTGAATCCGGCTTAATAATTTGCCAGGA
>JAGOIM010000194.1 GCA_017995665.1 Anaerolineaceae bacterium
ACGTAGCCAAAAATGATGCTGAAAAGAATCAATAAGCAGACCCTTCCAAAATTTTGGCTCATTTTTCGGTTTTTCATATCCCCATTATTCTATCAAATTTGAACCAACAGGAATTATCAATCCCCAATGCAATCCGTTTACCTTTACTCGAATCTCCACTCCTGTCCCTAAACCTGCCCGCTTCCTGCTGTCAACGGTTATAATTATGCTGGAACTTCAAAATGAAAGTGAGTATTTAATGAATTCTTCAAATAAACCAGTCGCAATTGTTACAATTGTTCTCATCACTTTGCTTCTCTGCCTTTGCTGCCTCTGTATTGCCTCAGCATTTGGTGTTTTAGGCATTGTCTCAAATCTTTCCGCAGACGGCGATCCCGATTTGTTTCAAGATTTTCAATTCGATTTCCCATTGGAAGAAACACCCGATATTAGCCTCGATGAAAGCAACACAAATCTCAGCCCTGAAGAGCTAAACCAAGCACACGAAACCCTCACCAAGCTGAATGAAAACATTGTGCCAATCAACGACCCGGTCGAGCTGGCCGGACGCTTAGGCGGCAATCCGGACGTTCCAAACCTTCTGATTGATGAGAATGCCCCCTACGCTGTCGGCGACGAAAAAACTTTTTGGGTGACCAATACCGACACAAACGAAAATTTCCAAGTCACCGCAACCTTGCGATATTTGGGTGAAAACATCTATTTTTGGATTGAAAACGACGTCCGCTTCCGCCAAGCTGACCTGGATCGCCTGGCAAGCACTTTTGACGAAGAAATTATCCCCACCAACCGCGATTTTTTCGGCATGGAATGGAACCCCGGTGTCGACGGCGACCCTCGCTTTTACGTGCTCTATGCCGGTGATTTGGGCAATTCCCTGGCGGGATATTACTCCTCTGCCGACGAGCTCCATCCGGACGCCCACCCATATTCCAACGCCCACGAAATGTTTTTGATCAATTCTGATAATGTCAGCCTGGACGATCCCTACATTTACGGCACAATGGCACACGAATTCCAACATATGATCCATTGGTATCAGGACCGAAACGAAGAAACCTGGGTCAACGAAGGTTTTTCGATGCTGGCAGAAGAAATTAACGGCTTCGATGCCGGCGGTTTCGATTGGGATTACATGAATAATACCGATATGCAACTCACAGATTGGAAAGCCGACACCGACAGCAATGCCTCAAATTACGGTGCCAGTTATCTCTTTATGGTCTACTTTCTCGATCGTTTTGGGGAAGATGCCACAAAAGCTTTGGTCGCCCATGACGAAAATGGCTTTCCGGCTTTCGATGCGGTTTTCAAAGAATTGAATATCATCAATCCGACAACCGGCAATGTCTACACCGGAAACGAATTTTATGCCGATTGGGCGGTTGCCAACATGCTCCAAAATTCAGGAATTGAAAATAGGCGTTACGATTACATTCGCTACTCCCCCTATTCTCTCGGCAGTGAAAGCTTTCAATCAATTTGCCCAACAACTTTTGGCTCCGATGTTCATCAATATGGAACCGATTACATCACATTTGACTGCCTTGAACCCCAGACCATCAACTTTACCGGCAGCGAGGTCGTTAAACTCCTGCCCTTCGACCAACCACCTTCCGGTGAACATTTCTTTTGGTCAAACCAAGGCGACGAATCCAACATGCGTCTCACCCGCGAATTTGACCTGAGCGATGTCACCGATGCTGCCGAACTCAGCTTCAAAACCTGGTATGACCTCGAAACGGATTACGATTATCTCTACATTTCTGCCACAACCGATGGCGAAAACTGGGATGTTTTGACCAGTCAGACCTGCACCACCGAAAACCCATCCGGCAACAGTTATAACTGCGGCTGGAATGGTCAAAGTAATGGTTGGATTGATGAAAAAGTTGACCTCTCCCCCTATCTTGGCAAAAATGTGACCCTGCGCTTTGATTATGTTACCGATGCAGCTGCAAACGGAAAAGGCATGGCAATTGACGATGTTCGGCTTGATGCAATCGGTTATCAAAGCGATTTCGAAAGCGACAACGGCGGTTGGCTAGGCGAAGGCTTTGTCCGTGTTCAAAACAAGCTTCCCCAATCTTTCGCGGTTAGTGTCCTCTACCATACCATCCCACCGAGAGTCGAACATCACCAATTAGATGCCGGTGAAAAGTTAAGCATTGAGATAAACACAGATGAGCTGCCAGGGAATGTCACCCTGATCATCTCCGGCACAACACCCCATAGCCGTGAGAAAGCGGTTTACGAAATTGATGTACATTGAAAGTGTGATTCCAGAAAATACAGAAAAGTCTTTGATTAATTAGATTTCGGTTAAAGACAATTTTCAATGCGGAAGAATATTATGCGTAGGGCGTGATTGAAAATGTTGTAATCTTGATATCATTATGCGATGTCCCATTTTCAATCCGCCGTTTCGAGCTTAAAGTTTAAGGCTTGCAAGAAACTAAAATGTGGGCGGACCGGAACGCAAGCGGACATCGTACCCGAACGAAGTGAGTGGTATTGAATGGGGCCATTGCTTAATTATCACAAAACCTAAAACCCATTCAATCGCGCCCTTGTATATTAGAGATGAGACTTTAAGTGCTGATATAAACTTAAGGAATCAACCAGGCAGGTGTGGGTGAATTTGTTCGCGCCCATGAGGCTTCTTTGAAAAACTCGTGTTGTAG
>JAGOIM010000048.1 GCA_017995665.1 Anaerolineaceae bacterium
TTCGGGCAGCATCCCAAAGTTCTTTTGGAATTTGAGAGAAAAATTGCCGCAGCAAGAAAATGCTGAAGGCATTAGCCATAAACGGAACCGTCAAAGCCCAATAGGTATTGAGCCAGGAACCGCCCGGTAATGGTAAGATAGCACCTCGAATCAGCAAATAATTTGGAATCAAAGTTACCGATTCTGGAATCATCATTGTTGCCAAAAACAAACCAAACAAAATGCTTTTACCTTTAAACTCAATTCGGCCGAATGCATAGCCAGCTAAGATTGAAGTTAAAAGAAGCCCGGTTAATGTACCTAAAGTAACAAGAACACTGTTAGACAGATATTTTGAAAACTTGGCTTGATTCCAGGCATCAAGATAATTGGACCACTGAGGAACCTTTGGCAATAAAACGCGAGTTGCAGTTTCCCCAAGCGTCATCAATGAATTAGATATCATCCAAAAGAACGGAAAAATGAAAATAATCGCTCCGGCAATCAAAACCGCATAAATCAAAATACGGCTTATTACTTGTCCGGCAGATCTCTTGCCACGGGTTATCTTTTCTGCTGAGCTTGTGATTTCGGCTGGCTTATCCATAAAAAACTCTCTCTCCCATCAGTTTGTTCTGTGCCAAAGTTAAACCCAGAATAATAACAAAAAGAACAATCGCCTGGGCAGTTGCCACCCCGTATTGATTCGCCTTATAGAAATTATTGAAAATCAGCAAACTGGTCGTAATCACCGAATCACCGGCGCTTGGTTCGCTCAAAACATAAATATGATTGAAAGCTTTGAATGTGCCGATGAAACCAACCAAAGTCAGATAGAAAGTTGTTGGTGAAAGCAAAGGCATGGTGATATGGCGGAACATTTGCGATTTTGATGCACCATCAATCTCTGCCGCTTCATAAGTTTCTTTCGGAATGTTGCCCAGACCAGCCAGGAAAATAACAGAGTTATATCCAACAAATGACCAAATACCATAGATCATGATGGTTACCAGCGCCAAACTTGGTCCGGCAAGGAAACCGGAAAGATTTGCACCTAACATGTTGAACAATGGTGTAATTTCAAATCGCCATTTTTGCGGGCTTACTCCAAAAAAGCCAAGAATCTGGTTTGCCAGTGATGTTTCTCTTCGGGAAAAAATAATTTGGAACACCACAGCAGAGGTTACTGATGGGGTAATATAAGGCAAGAAATATAACATTCTAAAGAGATCTTTACCTTTGATGTCCTGGTAGAGCAGAAAGGCTAGAATCATTCCCAAAAGAATTTCTGCCGGAACCGTTCCAAGGGCATAATACAAAGTTACCATCAAGGAATTAAGAAATGACTTGTTACCGGTCTCAAACATTTGACCCCAACCGGAGACAAAAACAACGCCACCGAGAATCAATACAACCGCTCCAACAATTTTCGCAATCTGTTCGCCCTTTTTTAACGTTTTAAAAGCATTGTTCCACAGCCAAAAAGCGGCTATTATCAGCGCAATGCCGGCCAAAGTGATCAGAAGGTTCGTCCAACTTCCGAAAATCAGAAGGTAGTTACTATCTCCAACAAAGGCACCTTTGGTTACCCGCCAATTGAACAGGCTCATGTAAAAAGAGTATAGGATTGGAAAAAGTCCAAAAATAAAAATAATTATGAATGCCGGAAGGATAAACAAATAACCCGTTGCTTGTTCACGCTTCCTGAGCTTATCCAAGGTAAGTCCGGAATTTAATGGCTTAGAACTAACAGAATCTTCAGTCAAAGAGAACTCCTCTCCTTCTTGTTTTTATAATTACTACCAAGCAATTATAAACAAGATTTTCACCTTTTAACAGGCAAATTTCTGATTTCGACAAAATTATCGCATCTATTGAACAATTTTACTTGATATTTACAAAACTGAGGATTGAATTTGGAAATTTGTCTGTGATTATCAGAAAGCCAATATCATCCAATTCAACAAGTCCTTCCCAGTTTCTGGCTACATTTTTCGGCAAAAGCTCCAGGTAAATCGGAGCATCCTCAACGAGATTAACCCCTTTCTCATTTAGCTTAAATTTTACAAAACGTTCGACAACTTCATTTTCAAGGTGGCTTTTCCCAAGTCCATATTTTTCGCTAATGGCGTCGCTCTTGACTTTCAAATGCGTATCTCCAGTGAAAAAGTAATTAATCATCCAAAATTCGCCGTTTTCGTCGATTTCGCTGGCATCTGTAAGCCTAAAATTTACCGGTTCAATTGGCAACTCATCAACAAGGACTAAATCCTGATTTATTTTGAAAACCAAAGGTTGTTGGTTTTGCTCCACTCCGTTTTGCTCAAAAATTGCATAAAGAAACTCCCCGTCAGTTGTTAAAGCTTCATAACTTGCATTTTTATTATCGTTTTGGGTTTCTAACTCAAGCCGTAGTGACTGATCCAGCCGAATATTTTGAAGTTTGCCATCAGCATGCTCCACAAGCCCCTTGACCACATAAGCTTTCATATTTCCATTTGGGGAGGCTTCAATCGTCAGATAAACACTGTCGCCAATAAATTCGATCGCTTCATATCCTTCAAAGCCTGCTATTTCTCTCCCGGTAAATGTTTCCAAAAATGGAATTGTCTCAATCTCAAGATCAAGCTCAGGATTTTCAAGCCAGGCAAGGATGTTCGCCTTTTCTATCAGGTAGAGTTTGCTTTCTTGATTTCCCCAAATACCGCTCGGATACTGGGGTAACAAAATCAGGCTATCGTTCCACCATGCCAAACCGGAATATTCATTCTCAGCACTTGCTGCCTCATCGTGAAGTGGCAGTTCAACCAAGGGATGCTCTTCAAGCAGTGTATCAACTTCCCCTCTTTCACTTATTTCAGACAATTTAGCCCTGCTGCTACACGCAGCAAGGCTAAATAACAGGACTATAGAAAAGAGATAGCCGAAATGTCTTTTACTCATAGTAATTAAAATCGATGATTGTCAAAATCGGATCGTGGTCACTTAATTGATTGCTTGCAGGTAAAACCGAATTCAAATGGATGGGCTTGAACGTATTTACATGCTGCGCAAAAGCCTCAGAAACCATAATATGATCCAGCACTTCACCATTTCCTTCATAAATATAGCTAAACCAGGATCCCCTGTCCAAATCTTCCCACAGATTTACCAGCTCGTTTCCTTTGAGTGTCTGGATGGTTTCACTCCAGGGAAAATCATTTAAATCACCGGCAACGATAATCCTTGCGGTTGGGTCTTTTTCCAAAATTTCTTTGATGAAACTATTGACTACGCTTGCCTGAGCAATGCGTTGTTCTTCACTGCTTAAGTTTGGCGGTTGAATCGCCCCAAATAGTGGACCATCCGGGCCTTTTGAGCTGAGATGCAAACCAATCACGTAAAAAATTTCATCCTGATACTGGAATTGGGCAATAATAGGTTTGCGACTATTTCTAAAAGCATTGTCAGATGGGTAGATTAAACCCGGATTGTTCGACAGAGCCGTGTTTTTCTCACTGCCATTCACTCTGACTTCTTCATTGGATTCTGCCGGCAAGGCAGAAAGGAATTTCAAACCGCGATCCATCCGAAACATGATGATTGTCCGAATGTTCGCTCCATCAGCCCCGCCATCCTGGTTGCGAACCGGATTGACATTAAACCAGCGATAAGTCGGTCCCCCGGCTTCTTCGACAGCATCCTGGAGCGCGTTGATATTTTCATCCGCACTGACGATAGCAGAATCCAGATAACCATCGTCATCCATAATTTCTTGCAATATCATAATGTCCGGAGAGCTGAGCTTATCTACAATCATCTCAGCATAATCCTCAATGCCTTCCTGGTCTTCCAGATGGCTGAGATTTTCAGTATTCATACTGACAACCGATATTTGGCTTTCGGTCAGCTCAATCGGCTCTACGGCCAGCAATCCTTCAGTGAGTCCATTGCTTTTATAAACCGGTGTTTCAATTGGTTGAATGCGGTAATTGCCGAAATCATATTCTAAAATGCCAATAATCGATGAGGTGAAAACATCACCGGGATATAGTTCAGGCATTTTTATATACTTATCATCCAAAATCAGGCGTTCGGGATTGGGATCATCCTCACTGAGCAACAAAATGCCACTCGAATTCAAGCCACTGGCATTTTTTCCCAGATCAGCCAGGACCACAAGCTCGTTATATGAATTGTTTGCGCTGACAACCAGTGCGTTGTTGATTTGGACCAGCATTCCTTCCATACTTTCATAGAAATCCATGCCGTCTTCATCCGGGTCAAACTTCCCTTTGTCCTCACCGATAACGCCGTTGACATCGTTCTCAATCACCTTATCCGGGATAACCCTGCCGCCTTCACCTAAAACAAGCGCTGTTGGCAAAGCATTTCCGCTGCTGATGACTTCAATGTCATTTGTTCTCAGACTGGTGGTGGTCAATGAATTTTCGCCTAAGCCGGCCGGGTTGTATTCTCTGATTTCACCCGTATTGACCATAACTTCATCGCCCGGTTTAACATCAGCCACGGTTAGCAAGTTGACAAATAATGCTTCTGAGGTCTTTTCATCATTATCGGCTTTAGTGCTTTGCATAAAGAAGCCATTGCTGTTAACCGCTGTAACGATTCCGGTAACACATCGAACATCTTCCCCATCAAAAGGTGAAAGATGCCCGGGCCCCTGAATTTGATTAATCGCCAATTGATTTTGGCCTTCGTTGCAGGGTCCGTTTCCTTGTTGAGGCTTTATTAGATTACAAGCACTTAACAAGAGCAAACTGATTGAAAAAATGATAAATAGTTTTGTTATTCGGATATTATTGCTATTATTTGTTTCCATGCATTCTATTTTACTTTATCATTTTAAATTCGTCCTGTCTGAAAGCAATTAATGGTTTAGAATTTATGCATGGAAATAGAAGCCGCAATTTCAAAAATCGATCGCCATGCTTCCAACGAACAAGGCAACAAGGTTGAAATCATTGAAAGACCTAATGGTGGTATATCGATTATTATGGCAGAAGGCCGACTTCACGGCAAACGTTCCAAAGCCCTGACCATGAAGGCTGTCCATAACGTACTCAGTCTGATAGCCGAAGGTGTCAACGACGGTGCTTCTGCCCGGGTTATTTTAACTCGCATTAAAAATGAACATATCGAAAAAGCACTTGTCAATATTTCAATCATTTCCTGCGACCTCCAATCCGGCACAATCGTCATCACCAAAAACAATGCCATCCCTGTTTTGGTATACGAAAGCGGAAAAAGTCGCTTTTTACCCCTCGATGCAAGCCTCGAATCAGATCCTTTTGATTCGGTTGTCTATCAGTTTGAATTTAAACCTGAGGAAACATTTATTTTGATTTCGAAAGGAATTCAATCAGCCGGAAGTCATACTGACAACCCAATCGACCTCACTACTGCTATCGACTCAATATACGATGACGACGAAGAACCTAATGTTCAAAAAGTAGCTGACACACTGCTCAAACAAGCCATCGCTTTCGATGGCGGCAGGCCCCGCGATGATATGACGGTAATTGTCCTAAAAGTCTCACCAGTTACTTCCAAGGACATTCGCCGTGAATATATTAGTTTTCCAATAAAACACGAATTTATAAGTTCACAGGAGAGATAATTTACTATGCAAGAAGAAGTTGTTTTGATTACCGGTGCAAATGGAGAAATTGGTCACGGACTCATTAATTACCTCCATGCTAAGGATTATAAAATTGTTGCTCTGGACCTTGCCCCTTTAGATGAAGCCTTGCGCCCTAAAGTTTTCCGCCATTTTATCGGTGATATTTTAGATCAAATGCTCGTCGGTCGCCTAATTTCAGAGTACAAAATCAGGACAATTTATCATTTGGCGTCCATTCTTTCAACCAAAGCAGAACTCAACCCCGAACTGGCTCACCGAATCAACGTTGAAGGCACGATGAATATGCTCCGTTTGGCACTTGAACAAGCCAAATGGCAGGGCCAGGCAGTGAAATTCATCTACCCAAGCTCAATTGCGGTTTATGGACTTCCTTCTATTGAAGAAAAAGCTAAAGCCGGCAAAATTTGCGAAGGCGAATATACTCAACCCCTGACGATGTATGGCGCAAATAAGCTCTATTGTGAAACCCTCGGGCGCTATTACAGCAAAGCCTATCGCCGTCTCTCTTGCGACTTTGACCCCAACAAATCTGTTGATTTTCGTGCCATTCGCTTCCCTGGTCTGATTAGTGCTGAAACAATGCCGACCGGCGGCACCAGTGATTATGGTCCCGAAATGCTCCATGCCGCTGCTAAAGGCGTTGAATATGATTGTTTTGTCCGTCCGGATGCGACCCTGCCATTCATGGTCATGCCCGATGCCGTAAAATCTTTGATTCTGCTCGAAGCTGCCGACCGTTCCAGATTAACTCAGGATGTTTATAACGTAACCAGCTTCAATCCGACCGCTCAAGAAATCTACGATATCGCCCTGAATGCTTTCCCGGATGCTAAAATCAATTTTGCACCGGATGTGAAACGCCAGGGAATTGTCGATTCCTGGCCAGAAGACATTGATGATTCTTCCGCCAGATCCGATTGGGATTGGCAGCCCGATTATGACCAAAATCGTGCTTTTGATGAATATTTGATTCCAGCTATAAGGAAAACTTATCAGAAGTAAGAAGCTTTAACTATGCCAGTTTATGAAAACTGAAACCTATTTCAAAGGCAAATCCGTACTAATCACCGGTGGATCCAGTGGGATCGGATTTGCCTTTGCTAAAGCTTTGGCAAAAATTGGCGCAATTCCAATTCTCTTAGCCAGAGACGAAGCGAAATTGGCAAAAGCCAAAACTGAAATTCTCAGTATATATCCCAATGCCGAAGTTCACACACTGATTGCCGATGTAACCAAGTCCGAAGAGCTTTCCCAGATTCTGACTGAATTTTGCGCCAAACATGGCACACCGGATATCTTAATCAATTCTGCCGGTGTTGCCCGCCCCGGTTATGTTGAGGAAATCCCACTCGAAGTCTACAAATGGACGATGGATATCGACTATCACGGCACGGTAAACATGGTCAAATTGCTCCTTCCCGGAATGCTCGAGCGCGGTTCCGGCCATATAATCAATATCTCCTCAATTGCCGGTGTAATCGGTGTTTTTGGCTACACGGCTTACAGCGGAGCCAAATTTGCCGTCAAAGGTTTTAGTGATTGCCTGCGGACAGAATTAAAACCTAAAGGAATCACTGTTTCCGTCCTCTATCCTCCGGATACCGACACACCCCAGCTGGCTTGGGAAGAGCAATTTAAACCAGCTGAAACAAAAGCTATCTCCGGTACTGCAAAGCCGATTAGTCCCGACCTGCTTGCAGAAAAAGCATTGAAAGATGCCGCTAAAGGCAAAGCCAGTCTCTTGCCAAATTTTGAATCAAAATTGATGTATTTTGTCGGTACCCGATTGGGTAATTGGGTTTACGGCATTATGGATTTGATGGTTCGGAATGCCCAAAAGAAAAACAAGCAAAAATTTAGTTAATTAAAATGGATATCGACCAAACCCTCCAGGACTGGCTAAAAGAGAAAACTTTTGCCGCCAACCTCTCATACCATAAGCTAACCTCTGCAAGAGAGGCATACCTGGAGCCTTTCCCGAGTTCTGTAAATAGTCGCCTTCAGGAAGCACTAAATCGCATTGGGATTCATTCTCTTTATACCCACCAGGCTGAAGCGATTCATTTTTTGGATCAGGGTGAAAATGTCGTCATCTCCACCGGTACTTCCAGCGGAAAGAGCCTTTGTTACAGTATCCCAATTTTAAATCGTCAATTAAATGAAGCTGGGAGTACTGCCCTTTTGCTCTTTCCGACCAAAGCACTCACGAACGATCAGCTAAACAGCTTCAAAACCTATACCCAAATTTTGACTAGCGAAACGATTAAACCGGTTGTCTATGACGGCGATACGCCCAGTTCTCAGCGTTCGGCTATACGCAAGTCTGCCACAATATTAATGACAAACCCCGATATGCTCCATCAGGGAATTTTGCCCCATCACACCGCCTGGGCGCGCTTTTTCTCTCACTTGCGTTATATTGTTATTGACGAAGCCCACATTTACCGTGGCGTTTTTGGCAGTCACTTCGCAAACCTTATACGTCGCCTGAAACGAATTTGCAGTTTCTACAACAGCTTTCCCCAATTCATTTTAACTTCAGCAACCATCGGCAACCCCGAAGAGTTAGCGACAAATTTAATCGAGCAAAAAGTTCACCTGATTGACAACGATGGTTCACCAAAAGGCGAAACGCATTTCATGATCTTTAACCCACCGTTTGTCGATGAAAAACTTGGCATTCGGAAAAGCAGCATTGAAGCCGGCGTAAATTTCACCCAAAAGTTGATTAATTCCAAACACCAAACCCTCGTCTTCGCCAGAACCCGCCGAACGGTTGAAATGTTGCTCGCTTATCTTCGCAACAAACTGCCTTTTGCGGAACGCGAAACCATCCGGGGATACCGGAGCGGATACCTAAAAAACGACCGCCGCGAAATTGAACAAGGCCTAAAAAACGGTAATCTGCAAGCCGTTTTCTCAACCTCTGCCCTCGAATTGGGCATAGACATCGGCAATCTGGATGCAGTCATCCTCGTCGGCTTTCCCGGCACAATTGCGACCGCCCGCCAACGCCTGGGACGTGCCGGAAGAAAGCAACAGACCTCACTCGGCATCCTGATCGTCACAAACGAAGCTCTCGACCAATACCTGGCAAGTCATCCCGAATACCTGGTTGAAAACAACCCTGAACAAGCCCTGATTGACCCGCAAAACCTCGTCATTCTGCTTCAACATATCGGTTGTGCTGCCTTCGAACTGCCCTTTTCTAATGAAGAAGGCTTCGGCTCTATGACAGCCGAAGAGCTTAATCCATTCCTAAACCTGCTTGAGCAAAATGGCAGTTTGTCCCATCAAGGTGAAAATTTCTACTGGTTAGCTGACCGCTACCCGGCAGTTGAAGTTTCTTTGCGCTCATCCACACCGGATATCGTCAGCCTGAATCTTGTCGATGACCAGGGCAACACCAGCCTGATCGGTCAACTCGATGCCTGGGCAGCCCGCTGGATGGTTCATCGAGAAGCAATTTATCTTCATAACGCCGAAATTTATGAAGTCCTTGACCTCGACCTCGAAAAAGGCGTCTGCATTCTGAAAGCCAGTCAATCAGAATTTTACACAATTCCGGTAATCAATACGACAATCATTGACTACAAGCTTCTCTATTCAGTTCCCTATCAAAATCACAGTGCAAACTATGGCAGTCTCGACCTCGAAATCGCCATCAACAGCTACCAACGCAAACGCTGGATGACCAACGAACTGCTCGGTCAGGGTCAAATTGATTTGCCCCCTCAAAACCTGCACACCACCGGCTTTTGGCTTTCTTTTTCTCCGCATTACATTGATAAATTACGGGAAGCAAAAATGTGGACAGCCGACCCGAACAATTATGGCTCCAACTGGCAAGCTCTCCGTCAAAAAATATTAATCCGCGACCAATTCACCTGCCGTGGATGCGGAAAACGCTTTGATTCATCCGACCTTCAGGT